>JANPJH010000044.1:0-55065 GCA_031425415.1 Chamaesiphon sp. VAR_61_metabat_425
AGTTCGGCAGCGCGTTTTGCAGCACCGAGAATCTTATCCTTCGCCATCAACGGATATTTCTCGATCTCTGCTGTCGAAATCTTCGACTGCGAACAATAATGACAATCCTCAGGACACATGCCGCTCTGGGCATTTAAGAGATAATGCAACCGCACCCGATTACCCCAATAGTAACGGCGCACCCGATAAGCTGCGGCGATTTGATCTAGCAACACCCCATCATCAGCCTGGAGTATGGCGCGGCTCTCATCCCTAGTGATAGTTTCGCCAGCGAGCGATCGATCGGCAAGAGTATTCCAAGTGGGTGTCGTCAATAACATGGAACTTACGGTCTATAATGTTGGCCAACCATCTATTATGGCAGTAGGGGTGGCGGATTCACCAGCTAATTTTGGGAAATTCCTAGATTTTGGAGATGGGAGTTGCTTGGACTAAACACGCTCGATCCTAATGCCTAACTCAAGCTACAATCATTTTAACTCGATCGCGTCCTTGAGACTTAGCTTGATACAAGGCTCGATCGGCGGTATCAATTAAAGTTTGAAACTCACTTTCATGAGTGGGAATAATCGTCGATACACCGATACTTAATGTGACATGTGGCGCGATCGCTGAAGCTTCATGGGTAATCTGTAAATCTTTCACTGCCAATCTAACTTTCTCAGCAACAGAAACTGCCCCTAAAGCATCAGTATTTGGTAAGATTACTGCAAATTCTTCCCCACCGTAACGGGCAACTAGATCGCCACTGCGTCGAACAGTATTTCGCATTGCCATTGCTACTTTGATCAGGCACTTATCCCCATTTGGATGTAAGTATTTATCATTATAATTTTTAAAGAAATCTACATCGCACATAATCAAAGATAGGGGTGCCCTGATCCGCTGCATCCGTTCCCATTCCTGCTCGATATATCGATCGAAATCGCGCCGATTGGAGAGTTTCGTCAGACTATCGATATTCGCTAACAACTTCAAGTTTTGATTTGCTTGTTGTAATTCGCTGAGCTGGTGTTTAATTAAATGAGACTGATTGACTAAATTTCTCACTCGTTGCCGGAGAATAGATAAATTGATCGGTTTAGTAATGTAATCAGTCGCCCCTGAAGCAAAAGCTCGATCGACCGAATCATTATCATCTAGTGAAGTAATCATTAAAATTGGGGTCAAACGTTCGCCTAAATTTTTGAGTTGCTCGCAAAACTCAAATCCATCTAAAATAGGCATCACAGCATCGACCAAAATCAGATCGGGACGATGCGCCTGATAAGCGGCAATTCCATCATCACCATTTTTTGCCAAAATCACCTCAAAACCGTCTTGTTCTAGTGACTCACTGACTTTTGCCCGAACTACTAGATCGTCATCAACTAATAAAATTCGTTGAAAGTTAGGTGCTGTAACATTCATAGTAATTCACTTAAATAATCATCCATTTGCCAGGGCAGATGTGTTGGTGGTGTAAGACTAGACCGATTACGGTTTTGCCGATTAGCTCTGCTGTCCATTCACAGAACACAGCTAGTCGAGATTAGTCTGAGTGACCTCAACATAGTGTACCCACGAAGCCACCACACAAGCGTATAGATAATCATTTTTTTGTGGGTTTAGATCGATTTTCCTCTGGATTCGGGATTTGTCTAGATCGCCAACGGAACGAAATAATCCAACCTTGCGAGGGTGTTGGTGTGCGAGTTGGGTTTTGCTTTACCTCTGATAGAATACCGACTAAAATTCGCAGTAATTTCGTCTAAATCGGCGGGGAAGCGGTAGAGATTGAGGTTTTGGGTGATGGTGCGGTTGTGTCGCTCGAATTGGCCAAATTGCCAGATATTGCCGGTGGAGATGGCTCCTGGTAAAATGGGCTGGTCGGATTCGATCCATTGGTGGAGGGCAATGAGTTCGATCGCGAGTTGAACAATGTTGTAATATAGAGTATGGCACTGACAAACTCACCACCAAAAATATAGGCGCAATCGATCGATTGCGCCTATATTGCTTGATTGCTTTTTATGCTTGCATCCAGAGTTCTCGAACTCCATCTTCCGGCAACCAACTGGCAATCTCCTGAATTCGCTCCTCGGAGAGTTCTTTCTTCGTCGCGGTGAATACAGCTTTTACGGCCTGCTTCCGCTGGGCATCTTTATGTTCGGGTAGTCTCTCTAGCCCACTTTCATTTGCCGCCCGGAAGAAAAAGCGATCGGAATTAATCTTGAAGATGCCTGGTCCCTGCCACGGTGGACGAACCCGACTCAGAAAGGCTACTAATGGATTACTATCTTTCCATAGGTCAGTCACTTCCATTTGGAGAGCTTTTTCGGTAGTCGGCATTGCTGGCTCATGCAACTCATCAGCAACTCGATCTGCGGCTTCGGTTGTCATCAAATCACGCATAATCCGAAACACAACTTCCGTAAAGTCTCTAGCATCATAGGGATCGGCAAAACCGCCTTCAACCATCACATATTCGAGGAAGGAACGATCTTTTTCAGCAAATATTGCTCTAGGATCTTCAATCTCTGTGGGGTCGATCTCTGGTAAATTTTCTTTTAAAGTTTCATCTGCCATATCTGTGTCCTTAATTAGCCAGTTATTAATCGTTATTAACGATTTTACGCAGGCTTAAATTGTCTGACATCCTTCATAAGTTAGAGATGGACTTCGACAAAAGGTAGAGATTGGGCAAATACTGAGACGGATAGTGGGATTTAAGGTGACAAGGAATTTAGTTGCTGCCTTACTCCGTCAATAAATTTTGCGCCTCAGACGAAAGTTTCGTTAAAATTTCAAAATCCTAAATCCATTTGTGCAGCTTTAGCTGCTACTAAAATCTCCTCATCTGACTTATTCACCCAGTCAGTATCACCGATTTCCTCATAGAATTTCTGGTCGTAAGGACGGGTGCGGACGACTACAGGCATCGGCACTGCATGGCCTAATACTAAGGCTTGTTGTTTAGAATCCAACTTCGCCAAGACTGATTTTAATCCCTGCGCGCCAGATACTCCGGTAAAGATTGCATCGATGTCTTTCTCGTCATTAATTAGGGCGGTAATCCGCGTACCAATTTGGGACATAATCTCATTATCAATCCCCGATGGACGTTGATCGACAATTAGCAACGTCACAAAAAACTTTCGCATTTCACGGGCGATCGTCCCAAAAATTGTACTCTTAGCAATAGCCGGATCGAGAAATCTATGTGCTTCCTCGATCGTGATAATTAATGGATGCGGTCTATCGGCTTCTTGTTTACTCTGTAAATACTGCTCGGCTTTATTTACATACAGTTTATGAATCCGGCGGGTAAGCATATTTGTTACCAACATATAAGATAGTAAGTCTGATTGATTACCAAATTCAATCACCACATTTTTACCAGCACTCAAAGATTGAATTAAACTTTTGAGATTATCCTGACGGCTAATTGGCTTGAGATATTTGAGCTTTTCTAATCGCATTAATTTACGCTGCAAAGAGGCGATCGAGCCTTTATGTCCTTTCCCCGATTCACAGAAAACGGTGATATCTTCGTTGCTCATCTCCAACAGCCGACTAATCCAGCTACTCCCATATTCATTCGCCAAAATTGTGGCATTGTCTAAAGCCGCATCAGATAAACCCAATTCTCGCGAAACTAATTGGAGGTCTTCAATATCAATCATCTCATAGGTAAGATAAAGATCCTGCGCATCCCGAATGCCCCGATTGCGACTAGATTCCGGATCGAGAGTGTAAACGACGACATCATTAGGAAATAATTGCCGCAATCCTTTAACTGTCCTGACATTTTTACCCTCTTGCACGGCTTCCCAGCCATATTCTGAGTGCATATCAAAGATCAGATTTACCGCGACTTTTTTGCGAATTACCCCCGCCAGTAACAGCCGAGTCAGGAATGATTTTCCCGTCCCCGACTTCCCAAATACCCCATTACTCCGCTCGACAAACTTCTTTAAATCCAGACACACAGGCACATCCATATCTAATGGTTGCCCGATCGAAAAATTCTTTCGAGTCGGGTCATCTTCCCAACCAAATACCGATCGAAAGTCGTTCTCATTGGCATCAAATACCTGGCTGAAGTGACTGGGAACTGTCTTGACAGGTAAAAGCTCCCATTCCATATTTGTCTGCGCTTCAAAGGAGGCTAGAGCCGCTTTGCCATTTTCAGTTTTAGCTTTTTTACCTTTCCCATTACCATTTAGACTCGCGCCGCCATTGAGCGATGGGGGGATTTGGCTAAATTTATTGAGCATCAACATCGGCGAAAGATTGACGGTTCCATAAGTCCCACTTCCAGACAAGACATCAAGCAGAAAATCATCTTCTGGATGGGGTGGATTGACCAAAATTCGATCGCTTGATGTCCCCAAACATACATCTGTTAGCAAACAAAAGAAGTCATATTGTCGTCCTCGCACCACCAAAAATTTACCCACTCGCATATCTTCAACGGAGATATCTGGATGTAGTCTCACTTCTAAGCCACCAGTCAGGGAACCTTCAATTACTGAGCCGAGGGGTTTGTTCATGTTTAGGGAAAAGGGGAAAGGGGAAAGGGAAAAGGGGATACCTCGGCTCCGCTCGGCAACCAGGGGAAATGAGCTTGTCGTTGGCGTAGCTTCTGCCTAAGCAGAAGGGGAAAGGGGAAAGAACTGGACGCAAGCGTCCTAAAGCCTAAAGCCTAACCCCTGGATGCTTACTCGATCGCAATTGTCGTTGGTGCGGCACCAGAATTATTGATATCTGGTCTGTGGGGCTGACGGAAATCGGCGTATAATTTATCTCGCCAAGTGAAGAATAAATCGTAGTCGGGATTGTCAGCGAAGCCGGGGATACCTTTACCCTTGAGGTTTTCGGGGATATTCAGATATGGCCCAGCGGGGATTTTGAGGACTAGGCTCAAGCCAGCTACGGTCAAATCTGCAAGAGTAGGGGTGTCACCCACGAGATAGGCACCTGAATTCTGTTCGAGGAGTAAACAAATTGATTCCAGACTGCGGTGCATTTCGGCGGTGGCGGCTTTGACGACTTCTGAGGTTAAACCTGCGCCCAATCCTAATACATCCATCGCTTCGCGGGGGATGGAGCCGATTAAATTTTTGAGGAGATCGGGAGTACCACTGGGTAGAATGGAAGTCCGCAGATTATTATTTTTCAGACCTTCTAGCAAGAGTATCCGTCCTTTAGAACCGATCGAGTCATCAGCCCATTGTTCCAACAGTAAGCAGGTAGCTTTTTGCTGGGGATTGGTGGGAATAATCGGTTTATCTGGATAGGTTTTATCTAAGTAAAGTGCAATTGCGGTAGAGTCAGCAACGATTGTATTGCCATCTTTGAGCACGGGAGCTTGTCTTTGTCCGGAGAGCCGAAATAAATCCAGTTGACCAATTCCTGGTGTAACTTCGATTTTGCGGTATGCTAACCCTTTATAGTCCAGAACTAATCTAACTTTTTCCGAAAATTGCGATAATTCAAATTGGTATAGTTCCAGCATGTTTTTATAGTCCTGATGGTGATTCACAACGGCACTACCATTTATCCTAGAACATCATAAGTAAAATACATGCTTACTAGCATACTATTTTCCTGTCGATCGGTAGATATTTAGCCGCGATCTTGGCTGGACGAACAGATAGTTAACCCAAGTTGCTACCTACCATAATGCCAACGATTGAAATCGTCGCTAGTGTTGCAAAGTCCGCCTACGCGGACTAATCAACTAGTCCGCGTAGGCGGACTTTGTATTCCGTAATGCCAAGGGCAAGGCTTCGCCAACGCGGAGCGTCTGCCTTAGCAGAGGAGCGGTTTCCAACCGCTTAGGTTATGGGTAACAACTTAGGTTAGTTAAACACAGCAAACTCTTACCAATGGTGCTTTAGCTGTTTTTTCAGCACCGATTCAATCGCCCGCTCCAAGCACAACCGAACTTTTATGACCATTAATTTAGCCTAATGTCTAATCCGACTCCACCCGATCAACAAATAGATCCAACTAAATGGCAATACTGGATTGCTAGGGTGGTGCCCATGTTCTGTGTCACAATCCTCACGCTGGCATTACCAGGGATCTTAAACCAATCCAGTAAGGTGTCGGAGTTAGGAGTGCAGGGTGCCGAAAAATTACAACAGCAAATTCGATCGATCTCGATTAAAGTGTTAGCACACGGTCAAACTATTGGGTCGGGCATTCTCTTCGATCGATCGGCTGGCGTTTATACTGTCGCCACGAACGCCCATGTGATCCAATCCGCCAGCGCACCATTTCAACTCCAAACCCCCGATGGTCAAATCTATGCAGCCGCGTTAGTCCCTCCACCCCTCGGTCAAAACCGCGATTTGATCGTCCTCCGGTTTCAAAGTCTCGATCGCACCTATAATACCGCTAAATTAGCCGCAGATCAGCCTAAAATCGGCGATCGCGTGTGGGCAGCGGGCTTCCCCCTCGATCCCCAAACACTCCCAGCCCAGCCCGCAGTGGCTCCGCTGGGGCTAACTATTGCTGATGGTCAAATTACCCAAATTTTGCCAATTGCCATGTCTGGTGGCTATAACATCGGCTATGATAACCCGATTAGAAAAGGCATGAGTGGGGGAGCCTTAGTCAATCAGGAGGGGGAGTTAGTTGGCATGAATGGCATTCATGCCGAGCCACTCTGGAATACCGTCGATCTACTTGAAGATGGTTCGACGGTGAGTGATGTCATTCAGGCCCAGATTAATAATTCTAGTTGGGCAATTCCGATCGAGTTTATTCAATCCTATGTGGACATTCAACCTTGATTAGGGGAATGAACTGGACGCAAGCGTCCTAAAGCCTAAAGCCTAAAGCCTAAAGCCTAAAACCTATCCCCTCGGCAAAATCAAAACCCGATCGAAGGATAGACATCGATCGGGTATTGGAGCTAGTGGAGCTGGGCAGAGTCGAACTGCCGTCCGCCCTGGGTATTAACTTTCCGCTCATTCACAGGTATAGTCTATCTAATCCTCAAGACGGGAGTGACCAATTGTCCCTGGTCGCAGGATGCTCTGATAAATCTTAGTTATTTAGCCTACCAGAGAAAACTAAATAAAGCATCCGTTGGGGGTTATCTATAGTATTTAACGGAGTCATACTATAAATGCTCGGACTTAGAAATTAATCTTAAGTGGTTTTAGGCAGCTACAGGAGCGGCTTTACGAGCGAAAGGTACAATGTTGTTTGCATCTATATTTATTTGAGCCGATATTAACGAGAGTGGACTCCCTCTCGACCTGAATCACAGTGCAGCTTTCGCCAACACGTCGAAACCTTTACAGCCCCAAGTTCTTCTATTATATGGTATTTTTCAGAAGTTGGGAGTTCGGAGTTGGGAGTTCGGAGCAAATCTTAAACTACCTTCTCCCAACTCCCAACTACCCTCTCCCCACTCAATGAAACTCCTCTGTATCAGTAACGGACATGGTGAAGACGCGATCGCCTTGCCCGTACTCCAAGAATTGCGACGATTGCCCCAACCCCCAGCCGAAATAGTCACTCTACCAACGGTAGGTGTGGGCAAGGCTTATAGTAGCAATAATTTTCCAATCGTGGGTGCCGTCCAGACGATGCCATCGGGCGGGTTTATCTATATGGATCGGCGGCAATTGGTGCGAGATCTTCAAGGGGGGTTAGTCGGACTGACAATCGGCCAAATTAAAACCGTCCAAACTTGGGCGCGATCGGGTGGTAAGATCCTCGCGGTGGGGGACATTGTGCCCCTGTTTTTTGCTTGGCTGAGTGGGGCTGAATACGCCTTTATCGGTACAGCTAAATCGGAATACTACGTCCGCGATAGTCAGGGTAGAGCATTACATTCTCAGCGCAATAGTATTGAGATTAAAACGGGTTCGATTTATTTACCTTGGGAACGGTGGTTGTTGAGTCATCCTCGTTGCAAAGCAGTTTTTCCCCGCGACAGGTTGACGGCGGAAATTCTTCAACAGCGACAGATTCCGGCTTTTGACTTGGGCAATCCGATGACGGATGGAGTGGCGATCGACAGAATTTTACCCAAATTTTATGGTAGTGAATCAGTCAACCGCGAACGAGCGCGTCCGCTGATTGTCACTCTTTTGCCGGGTTCTCGTCCCCCCGAAGCATATACCAACTGGGCGCAAATAATTATCGCCGCAAATAGTCTGATTCCCGTCTTTAAACACCGTTCGTTAGTATTTTTAGCTGCGATTGCCCCCACCCTAAATTTAGATACTCTCCAGAGCGATCTTCGCGCCAATGGTTGGACGCAGATAACGACAATCGATGCAGACTTAACCACTCTCATGCCCGATGAGCAGGGAATTTATTATCAACGGGATAATGCAACGTTGATGATTAGTACTCAAGCTTATCAACAGTGTATGCACTCAGGCGACTGCGCGATCGCGATGGCAGGTACGGCAACGGAACAATTCATCAGTCTGGGCAAACCCGCATTTACCATTCCTGGCAATGGCCCTCAATTTACCCCAGCTTTTGCGGAAGCTCAAACCCGGTTACTTGGCGAGTCGATTATTTTAGTCCCCGATCCCCTAGATGTAGGAGTGGAGATCGATCGATTATTACAGCAACCAGACAGGTTGCAATCGATCGCCAGAAATGGACTACTACGCATGGGTACTCCCGGTGCAGCGAAGCGGATTGCGGATTGTTTGATGAATGTAATGGGATAGGAGTTAGGGGTTGGGAGATGTTACTCTGACTTGCGCCGTGTAGTAAGAGTCCATCGGTTGCATTCATATTGTGTCCGATGAATGAGGCTACCAAATCTTGTTCTAAACAATCAGAAGTCATTTTGCTGAATATGGGCATCGCCACGAGTAACGTATCTAACATCACTTCATAACTGCGATCGGTTATTTCCGACATCCAGCAGGTTATTGAGTAGCGTTGCTGTGTGGACGAGTTGGAAAAAGCCGCAGCTTTTAATTGCAACAGATCAGCTTGCCAGAGTTGGATCGTAAAGCACAACATTTTCTTGTTCGTTAGGATCGTTACGTGCAACCAGGGCGTGAGCTGGTTCGATAGCACTGAGATTAAATGGTTGATGTGGCACCCCTGGCGGAATAAAAATAAAATCTCCAGCTTCATTAATTATCGATTGCTTAAGACCCTCTCCATACCGGGTTTCTACCCGCCCTTTAATCAAATAAATAGCTGTTTCATAGTCGCGATGGAAATGCGGCTCCGCCGAGCTGTCTGGGGGGATAATCACCAAATTCATCGAAATGCCCTGCGCCCCAGCCGTCGCTCCTGAGATGCCCACAAAATAGGGCAAGCGTTGGCGGGTGAGAGTTTCGGTATCAGGGCGAACCGTGACGATCTGGGTTCGCGGTGGTTCCACAGTTGGTGACACTTCATCAAGCTTAGTGGATTGCACTGCGGGAACGACTTCTGCCGCGATATTGGCACGATTAGCAATTGAATTCTGTTCCATTGTCATGACATACCTTGTTTGTGATGATCGAGTTCCCTCATTCCGATTTGAGGGAACTCGATCGATATCTCTCAATTATCCCAAATCAATCATCATTTGAGTTTGTCATACATGGGAGAGCTGGAATAATCGGAGGGCAATCTGAGAAATTGCTGAGATTTGGATGAAACAATGAGGCTGAACAGGCATTGCACACCACCAAACAGCCTAAAGCCGATTGACAATTTTATAAATCGCCCGCGTAATTGCGGTGAGTTCCGAGGGTTGAATAATATACGGCGGCATCGTATAGATCAGTCGCCCAAACGGACGCAACCACACACCCTCTTCCACAAAACGCGGCTGAATCTCCTGCATATTCACCGGATCGTGCAATTCTACTACCCCAATTGCCCCTAATACCCGCACATCCTTAACCGCTGCCAACCGCCGACAAGGTTCCAACTCCGCTTTAAGCTGAGTTTCGATCGATCGAATCGTCCCTTGCCAATCATAACTTTCGAGTAACGCCAAATTTGCTAAAGCCACCGCACAGGCTAAAGGATTTGCCATAAATGTCGGGCCGTGCATAAATACCCCTGCTTCGCCCGCTGCAAAACTTTCACTAATCTCCCGCGTTGTCAGCGTGGCAGCGAGGGACATAAACCCCCCAGACAGAGCCTTACCCACGCACATGATATCTGGACAGATCCCCGCATATTCGCCGGCAAACATTTTGCCCGTGCGACCGAAACCAGTTGCGATCTCATCTAAAATCAGCAAGACATTGTATTTCTCGCATAATGCCTTAGCTTGGCGCACGAATTCCGGATGATAAAAGCGCATCCCCCCAGCATTTTGAACTACAGGCTCAAAAATGGCCGCTGCAATCCGATCGTGATGTGTAGCTAGCAAGGCTGCAAAGCTCTCAATATCTCGTTCCTGCCAATCATCGTCGAAGGTGATTTGTGGCGCATCGGCGAAGTATTGCTCAGTCAAAACATTATGAAATAGATGGTGCATCCCATTCACCGGATCGCAGGCTGACATTGCCGCAAAAGTGTCACCGTGATAACCGTGCCGAATGGTCAGAAACCTCTTCTTCTGCGGCAGACCGCGATTGTACCAATACTGCACCGCCATTTTCATGGCTACTTCAACCGCTACCGAGCCAGAGTCACAAAAAAACACCTGTTGGAGTGCTGCTGGTGTCATTGCAATTAATTTCATCGCCAAATCTACCGCTGGCTGATGTGTCAGCCCGCCAAACATGATGTGCGACATCCGATCGATTTGGGCATGAGCCGCTCGATTTAAGTAGGGATGGTTATAACCATGAATACAAGTCCACCAAGAGGAAATCCCATCAATCAGCGATCGACCATCCATCAACTGAATATGTACGCCCTGTGCTGATGCTACTGGAAACACGGGCAAAAGATTTGGCATGGCTGCATAGGGATGCCAAACATGCAGGCGATCGAAATCGAGAAGTTGCTGTAAGGACTGCATGGAATCTAAGGACTGAACTAATTTCACGATACTAGATTTCATCAAGTCTGGGATAATGTCGATGATTTTCAAGTGCTACAAATAGTTGCGAATTTTATCGATCGGTAAAATTTGAGATATCCTGCAAACATATACTCAATTACTATTTAAAATCAGATTTTATTCATACTTCATCATTTCCATGTTTATTAAAAATCTCAATCTAGAAGCTAAGTTCAATGTGTTTCTGGCGATCGTCTTCATTGTTGGCTCGATCGTCAGTGGTTCTTTGCTATTCAAAGTCCTAGAGCAAAGTGCTGAAGCCGAAGTCTCTAGCAAAGCTGAACTGATCGTACAAACGATGAACTCAGTTAGAGACTATACCAGTGGTAACATCGCACCCTTATTAAATCCACGATTAGAAACCGAACAAGCATTCATTCCCGAAACAGTTCCGGCATTTTCAGCTACTGAAGTGTTCCAAAGATTACGAAAGAATGATGCTTATCGGAGTTTCTTTTATAAAGAAGCCACACTCAATCCCACTAATTTGCGGGATAAAGTTGATAGTTTTGAAAATACGCTAGTAGAACGCTTTCGCAACGAAGCAGGAACCAAAGAAATATCCGGATTTCGAGATTTACCTGGCGGAAAAATCTTTTATATCGCCCATCCACTTCAGGTCAAAAAAGAGAGTTGTTTGCGCTGCCACTCTACACCCGAGCGAGCACCCAAAAGCCAAATCAATACCTATGGTTCGGATAATGGCTTTGGTTGGAAGTTAGGAGAAATTGTGGCGACTCAAGTTATCTCTGTCCCAGCAGAGGAAGTAATTAATAACGCCCAAGATTCATTCAAGTTGATTATGGGAATTTTAGTCGCGCTATTTGCGTCAATTTTATTGACAGTCAACTATTTGCTACGCCGAGCGGTGATCCGACCGATCCGGAAAATGGCCAGAACGGCAGAATCTGTCAGTTTAGGGCAGATGGACAGTGAATTTGAGCACAAAAGTCAAGATGAAATTGGCTTATTAGCTGCGGCTTTTAACCGGATGAAATCAAGTCTAGAAATTTCGATGAGTTTACTCAATCAGAAAGATTAAAACTTAATCTCCCCCTCTAAGCCAGATTTAGCCCGATCCGGCAAACTTAATATTTTTTAATTGCTTGCTCCCAGCTTGAATTATTGAGTTGCTCGATAATCTCGATGATTTCCCGCTCGAATACCACCTGAGCGCGATTTGTGCGACCACCCAGATACAGTTTACCCTCCTTTGTCACTGCCCAAATTTGCGAGTGGGAAAAGTAACTCATCATTACGCCTAACATTAGTAACCCAAAACCTAAATATACGATCGGAATCCCCGGATCTGCTTTGATTTGTAGCCCCGTACCACCGATTAAATCCAGGATTTTTAACGTCACGCCATTAACTTCGATCGAGTTGCCAGCACGGACGCTAGAAATTAATTGTCCTTTGGTATCATAAACCAACATCGTGCCTTGCAAATCCTTCGCCAACAGCGAAACACCCTCGCTCAAATCGGGTTTAGTCGGAATCCAAGTTCCCCAAATTCGATTTTGTACACTTTGTCCCAATTGAGCCATCGGTAATTTAAAAATCGGGCTATTATTTAGTTGAATTTTCACCCCAGAAATTGACCAATCAGTTTGATAGTAATAAACACCTTGATATTTCAACGGTTTATTCACATAAATCGTCTGGCGATCGAGTTCTGTTTGGGTGCTATTGTCAACTACTGATAAATCTGAATAGAATTGATCGATCGAGCCAGCCGGAGTATAGTCGATCCAAAATCGATTAACTTTAACTGACCAATCTTTGGGGATTTGTCGGCGGGCTAAAGGCCCTGCATCGAGAATATTTTTGACCTGAAAAGTATCCCCACTCGGCACCATTTCTTGGGCGATAAATCCAGTTAATGCCCCCCAGACACCACCCAACAATGTCAGAATCATCCCCACATGGACAACAATCGGGCCGACTTTACCAATTAGGCCTTTTCTGGCATATACTTTATCACCTTCAGTGAAAATTTGATATTTCTTAACTCGTAACTTTTCAGTCAAAGTATCTAGGTTTTGGTTGTCAATTTCAGCACTTAGAGCCAACTTTTGAAAAAACTTAGGATTATCATAAAATTTCCACTTTCGTGCCGACTTGAGCATCGGCAACTGAGTCGTAAAAGTACAAGTAATCAGACTAATTCCAAACACTACCAGAAGGGCTAAATACCACCAAGTCCGATATACATGGTCTAACCCGACGACCTGAATCACCTTCCAAGTCAAGAAGCCAAATAACGCCGGATGTTCGGGATAGTTAGTTTGATAAAATCCAGGCGTTTCTCCTTGTTCGATCACTGTCCCCGTGATACTCAGCACGGCAATAATCAGTACCAACGCGATCGCAAATTTAAGATTAGCAATAACAGGCACAAACTTCTTCCGCCACCACTGCTGAGGCAGTTGCCAAATATTACTAGAAGCCGTCACATTCGATTCGATCGTCATTAATTCTAACCCCTAAAGCCTGATCTCTAAAACCTCAAACCTAATCCGATCGACGGACAAATCTTTTTACTGTAGGTTGGGTTGAGCCTCGAAACCCAACATTTCTAAGGTGTTGGTGTGTGAGTTGGGTTTTGCTTCGCGCAACCCAACCTACAAATTTTCTATGCCCTATGCCCTATTCCCTAAGCCGGAATTCTCGCCAGCAATGAAAACACCCCAAACCCAATCAATAGCACCCCACTAGTCGGCGTAATCCAGCCAGACCATTTGCGAACTTCTAATAACTTTTTAATTGAAGCTGTGAACGTACCTGCAATAATTAATGGTGCTACATAACCAGCCGTATAAGCTAATAAAAGCACTGCACCCAGCCAAATATTGCCAGTACTTGCCACCCAAGCGAGTAAACTAGCTAACACTGGCGTACTGCAAGGCGAAGCTACTAACCCAAAGGTAAAACCCAAGAGGTAAGAACGAATCCCATGGGGTAAATTCTTGGGAATCCAGTCCATCCCACCGAAATCTGGGAGTCGGAAGGGTAAAGCTTCGAGCAGATTTAAGCCCATCAAAATTGCAATAACACTCACAATGATAGGCAATCCCAAGCCAATTTGCCCGTAGACTTTGCCCACTACCGCCGCAAAAATTCCCAATCCGGCTAAAGTTGTCGCAATCCCCCCACAAAAAAAGGTCGATTGGAGGGCAGCTTGCCACCGACTTTTGTTCTCATAGCCGCCAATATAGCCAAGCGTAATCGGTAGCATTGACAATGTACAAGGAGTCAGGCTAGTTAGTAATCCCGCTGTAAAAATCACCGCGATCGATACCCAGCTAATCTCGGCGAGTTGTTGCAGCACCAGCTTGTCGGCAAAATGTTCGAGTTGATATAATCCAGTTTGCAAGTTGTCTATCATATTTGTTTAGATCTGAGGGTGTCCAAACGCTGCCCACTATCCACTATCCACTATTCACCAGTAATTAGTCCACAAACACTTACCACCACAGCACCAGTAACTACTTGCGGATTATGACTCGATCGTGAGATAATCATAGACTGTGTCTATTTTATTCCCGCGTTGGGTCTGTAAGGATTATGGCAGCCAAAAAGGGCGTTCGCATTATCATCACCTTAGAATGCACTGAGTGTCGCAGTAATACTGCCAAACGCTCTGCTGGTGTATCCCGTTACACTACTATGAAGAACCGTCGGAACACCACCGCTCGGTTAGAATTGAGCAAGTTCTGTCGTTACTGTAACAAGCATACGACGCACAAAGAGATTAAGTAAGTAGCAGGTAATGGGTAATAAGTGTAAGTACTAACCCCTAACCCCTAATTCCTATTCTCTACCCCCTACTCTCTACCCTCTAAAAAACATGGCTTATTTTCGTAAACGGCTATCGCCGATCAAACCCGGAGAACCAATTGATTACAAAGATGTAGACTTACTTCGCAAGTTTGTCACCGAGCGGGGCAAAATCTTACCCCGCCGGATCACTGGTTTGACCTCCAAGCAACAAAGAGATCTGACTCTTTCGATTAAACGTGCTCGTCAAATCGCGCTGATGCCATTCATCAACGTTGAAGGCTAGACTGATAAACACAAAGGGATGAGGAATGAGGGTTGTTTGCAGTCTAAATATCTCCAGCAAACTTCATATCTTCATATTCCTGGCTGTTAGAATAATATTTAGAACGATCGACATCAAGGATCTCTATCTAGCCTGAAACCTAGATAATGGGCAGTCCCCACCCTACCAAATTCTAGCCGGTAGGAAATGCCTGCTCTGTCGAGATTGAGATCGTCAATCATAACCAATCATCGATAACTGTCGAAAGGAAAAAGATCGGGGTGGAGAAGGGAACTCTAGTTGAATTTTGGCACAATGGAGAACGCCGCCTCGCTGTTGCAGATCGTCCAGAAGGGAAGAAACACTGGATTGCGATCGATGCCCGCAGTCAGTCTCACACCCTCCATCCCCGTGACATTACCTATGAAGTCCAAGGGATTAGTTGTAAGCAGCCCGCAGAAATTAATAAATTTACCGCAGCAGTCGAGCCAAACATCGACCCAGAGAGCCTAGAAGTAGCCTGGGAAATGTTGGTGGAAGATGGTGCGATCGTCGATCCGCCAACCCTGGCAGATTTGCTCTACTCCGATCGCACTCCAGCTTTGTGTTATGCGGCGCACATCTTGCTCTCCGAAGACAAGGTGTATTTCAAGAACAAAAAAGAAGACAAATATGAAACTCGGAGTCGGACTCAAGTTGCCGAACTCCAGCATCAAGCGACAGTCAAATCACAAAAAGAACGGGAACAGCAAGGATTTATCAGCCGCGTGCAGCAACAATTGGCAGGTACGCCCGTCGAGTGGGAAGATACCGATAAGCAGCGGCTAGAAGTGCTCGAACGCTATGTTATCAATCCGGACTTGCCGCCCCAAAAACTGGGAGAATATCTCACAGCTCTGGGTCGATCGCAAACTCCCCAAGCTGTATTCGCACTACTCGTGGAATTGGGCTGGTGGGAAGAGCATGAAAATATCCATCTGCGTCGCTCCCAGACTCCCGTTCACTTCTCACATAAGATGCAAACTGTGGCGCATGAATTATTGACCAATCCACCTGTCGATCCCGATCCGCAGCGGGTAGATTTGACTCATCTAAAGGTTTATACGATCGATGATGAGAGTACTCAGGAGATCGATGATGGCTTGAGTATCGAAATATTGCCAGATGGTCGCCAAAAGTTGTGGATTCACATCGCCGATCCGACCAGACTATTATCCCCTGGAGATGAGTTCGATTTAGAAGCGCGGAAAAGATCTGTGACAATTTATCTGCCCACGGGGATGATTCCGATGTTCCCCCCCGAACTTGCTACGGGGCCGATGAGCCTGCGCCAGGGGCAACTCTGCTGTGCCTTGAGTTTTGGGGTAATTTTAGAGCCTAGTGGTGCAGTGGCGGAGTATGAGATCACTACTAGCACGATCGAACCAACCTATCGCCTCACTTATGAGGATGTTGAGGAAATGCTCCAATTGGGGATTCCGGGGGAAACCGAGATTGAATCGATCGCCAAAGCCTCTAAACTTCGCAATCAGTGGCGACAATCTCAGGGTTCGATTAATATCAATATGCCTGAGTCTACCGTGAAAGTTAGCGGTGATAAAGTCTCGATCGATCTAATCGAGGATAATCGCGCGCGGCAACTAGTAGCCGAAATGATGATTTTAGCTGGCGAAGTCGCAGCTAGATACGGCCAAGATCATTCTCTCCCTCTCCCCTATCGCGGTCAACCCCAACCCGAACTCCCACCCGAAGAAGAACTAATTCTCATCCCAGTGGGGCCTGCCCGCTCCTGTGCCGTCCGTCGATGTATGCCCAAGAGTGAAATGGGTACGACTCCATCTAGACACGCTGGATTGGGTTTAAACACCTATTCACAAGTGACCTCACCGATTCGTCGGTATACAGATTTGCTCTCCCATTTTCAAATCAAAGCCCATCTGCGCGGTGATGCTTTACCTTTTACTGTCGAACGGTTACAGGAAATTATGTTGGGCTTGGGGACAAATATCTATGAAGCCTCGATGGTCGAACGCCAAACTAATCGCTACTGGACACTAGAATACCTCAACCGTTCTGGCGATCGCGAGTGGGAAGCTTTACTCTTGCGCTGGTTACGAGAGGATGAAAGTCTGGCACTAATTCTGATTGAAGAATTAGGCATCGAGTTGGCCATGCGCTTCAACCGTTGGGTTGAATTGGGCGAACGCTTCCACGTTCAAGTTGCCCTCGTCGATCCCCGTCAGGATATTATCCATTTGCGAGAAATCGCCAGTCATGCCGTTAATGCAGCTTAAATTCAGCGATTGTTAAGCGTCACTTACTAGTTTGGGGGTCAAATGGTCAGTTAGTCATGAATTGAATTATTAACGCGGGACTGGCACCTGATTGATTAAACCTTCGATCGTTTTGTCTATTTGTAAACCGTCTAACTGAGCTTCAGGGCGCAAAACTAAGCGGTGACGAAGGAGTGGGAGGGCGACTTGTTTAAAATCATCTGGAATCACCATCTGCCGGCGGTCGAGCCATGCTGCGGATTTGCTGGCTTGTAGCCAAGCGATCGCCGCACGGGGAGAGGCTCCTAGACTGAGATCTGGGTGTTGGCGCGTCTGCTGCACCAGGGCAAGCAGATAATCGATCGAATTTTCGCTGACAACGATCTCTTGAACCGATTTCCGCGCCTGAATACAATCAGCCACAGTTGCCACGGGTTGTAATATTTTCCCCTCGCTCCGCGCACCTGGTTGAGTGGTTCGCGCCGTCACCAACATCTCCCGCTCTGCCGCTGCGGGGGGATAATTGATAATTAGTTTAAATAGAAATCGATCGAGTTGCGCCTCTGGTAATGGATAAGTCCCCTCAAATTCGAGCGAATTTTGGGTTGCGATCGTCCAAAATAGCTCTGATAACGGCATACTTTCGCCATCTAGGGTTACTTGTCCTTCAGCCATTGCTTCTAGTAAGGCTGATTGTGTCTTTGGTGGTGTGCGATTAATCTCATCAGCTAGCAAAATTTGTGTAAAAACTGGCCCTTTTTTCAGAATGAATTCCTGATTTCTCAAATCAAAAATATTTGTCCCCAAAATATCAGCGGGTAAAATATCTGGGGTGAGTTGAATCCGCCGAAACTCCGCCTGGATTAGTTGAGATAGCACTTTCACCATCATTGTTTTCCCCGTGCCTGGTACACCCTCAAGAATGACGTGCCCGCCGGTTAATAGGGCAATTAAAAGCTGATGAGTAGTTGCCTTTTGTCCGAAGACAACTGATTCTAATGCAGCACCCAGTTTTTCAAAGATAGCGTGAGTTTCAGTCATGGGATAGGGGATAGGGGATAGGGGTAGAGAAATTAAGATTCTCTTTGATAACTAAAATATTCTTCATGACTTTTAGAGAAACTTTCTTGGATCTCAATTGCGCTGTCTGGCACTTGGAAAATAGCTGGAGCGCAAGCAGTCAGCGATCGGGTTTTAACCCGGCTTGTTGCGGGTCGAAACCAGAGGGGAAGTGAGTTGTTTTGGGGTCGTAATCGGCAGCATCTAACATGGTAGATACCAAAATTGCCGCCTGCAGATCCGTACCAATTAACATCGCACCACGAAGATCTGCGCCTGACAAATTGGCGGTGGATAGGTAAGCATAGCTCAAATCAACACCACGCAAGTTTGCATGACTCAAATCGGCAGCATTCAGATCAGCATAGCTGAGATTCGCTCCCTTCAAATCCGCATGACTCAAATTAACAGTCATTAAATTCGCGCCTGTAAAATTGCGGCGACCTGCTTTGTAGGCTTGTAGGAGTGCTTCAGCCGTAACGATCTCTGATGTGAAATTCGATTCAGACATAAGTTTAATTAACCTCGATCGTCATAAATTAGCCTATTAAAAAACGGGTGCGGTTACAATTCATTTTCGGGCACTTCCTGTTTAGCATCAATCACCAGTCGCATATTTTCAATCATTAACTCTCGCAGATCGTTAGACAGCGGCATGACACTCTGGGAACCAAACCAGCGATCAAATGTTTGGACGTAGAGCTGCTTCCCATTCAGAAAACCCTGCATAAACCGAATCAATGCATAATTAGCAATATCTAAAAAAGTTGAGTTGTTTTCTGGCACCATGCAAGCAATACCTTCCTTAGAAAATAAGTTACTCACAATCTCAAATTTCTGTGTATTGGCTGTTCGTTGCAACCATGCTTCTAATAAAATTCCATCGTCGGCAAAGGCATCGATTTTATTTTCCCGCAAAGACTGATAACCCGCTGCACGATCTTTAACTAGCACAATTTGGGCTTTGGGCTGAATGCGGCGAATCGATTGTTCGTTGGTTGTCCCAGCCAAAGCACCGATGCGGCGACTGGATAAGGCGGCTACATCCCAAGACCGCTTGCCCTGCTTGCCCCGTCGAGTCAGTAGTTGTGTGCCCGTTGTGCCATAACTAACTGTAAAATCGACATCTCGTTCGCGCTCCCAGGTAAAACTAGCCGCATCACAAACCATATCCACGGCACCACTTCTTAATTTCGGCATCCGCTCATTGGGATCGAGGGGAATCAGATCGAGCTTGATGGGGCGTTTTAGCTCTTTCTCGACCTGTTTCTGGATCAGGATTGACATATCGATCGAGTATCCAGTTAGCCGTCCATTTTTGTCTCTGTAGGCGAAAGGAAAGGCATCTTTACTTGTGCCCACGGTTAAAACACCTGTTTTAACAACCTTTTCCAGCACCGAGTGGGCGATTGCTGGTTTGGATGGCAGTAAAGTAAACAATACACCTAAAGTCACAAGCAAGTGTTGGTAGCGCACAATTTAATCAAGTGGAAGTAGCCATGTATCCTATCACTACCGTCGTAAACCCATCCGCTGTTTACGTAATTCTTAAAAAAATTTGGTCGCCCAGGATCGCTCGATCGAGATTGGCTTCGGTGAGGTCTGTACCCCATAATAAGGCTTCGCTCAGGTCTGCGCCTCGAAAATTAGCCCCACTAAAGTTAGCCCGACCCAGGCGGCATTGTCGCAGGTCTGCATGACTGAGATCGATCCCACTGAGTTGAGCCGCAATCAAATCTGTTTCTAATAAATTGCTCCTAGCAAAATTTCTCTGCCCCAGGGCATATTGCTTGAGGAGTGATGCTCCGTCCATAATGACTATCATTGCTTTGGCGGGGGATTTAATTCTGCCGTTCGCAGGCTCAGAAAACTTTGAGCTTGTTGCTGCAATCGATCGCCAATCCGATCACAGGCTAGTTCGCAGAAATCAAAGACGATCGGGTCGATAATCTCGTAATAAGCACTAGTACCTTTGGTTTGCCGAGAGAGAATTCCGGCTTGGGTTAATACTTTCAGATGTTTGGAGAGATTGGCTTGACCTAAACCTGTGGCAGCAGTCAGCTCCATTACGTTCATGGGTCCGGATTGTAAGCAATGCACAATATGTAACCGACTACTCTCAGAAAACACTTTAAAGTAGTCAGCTACAAATGCAAGGGTAGTGAGATCGAATTGGGTTGACTGGTTGGCTGACATGGGAGTTCTTGGCTGGATCACACATTTACACAAATAACCATAATTAATTATAACTAAATAGTTATGCAAGTTCAGGTTAGTGTTAATTGGCACCCTATTATTTCACCAGTACTATCCCGGCATTAGCTTAGGAAGTAGAGATCGGTAAAAATGGCAGCATTTCCTACCCTCTATCCTCTTACGGTGGTACAGCCCTAGCAACTTACATCAAATACTAGACTTCAACCCTAAGATCGATCGTCAGTCTTGTCTTGTTTAGTCTGAGGATCTGGGCAAATTCGCAGGGCTTCGTCTTTGATTTCGTCTTTCATCGTTGAGCAAGCACCAGTTAAAGTCTGCGGTTTACTCATGTTGTCTCGACCGCCCATCTGTTGTGAAACATCATCGAGTTCATGTTTCATTTCCAAGCAAGCCTCGGTCAAAGTCTGAGATTTTTCAGGAGATTCAACCGAGGTGGATTGAGTTTTTTCTGTCACGGAATTTTCGGTATCCATGGTATTTTAATGTGTTTGCAACACATTGCTAAGCTACTTTAATTGTAAAGTAATTTTCATCGCGATCGTATCTGTCAAATTGAATATTTACAATTCTTTCACGAGTAAAATACCAAAGGAGAGCGACAGCATTAATTAAGTAAAATCCTAATGAGCATCAGCGGCAGCACCATCCGTTTTAACTTTTTTGAAGAATAAAATTGCTATCCCGCTGAGTAATAAAGCAAAGCCGATGAAATAGAAACCAAATTAATAAATGGTTGCTTCCGATTTAATTCAATCTAGAAAAATATTGATCAGAAAATGACCGCGATCGCGGCAAGATTGACAATAAAAGACGAAATAATCGGCACTCTAGGCTATCTCATCGGCAGATACTTGGATTCTTTCACATGACAGTAAATCGATGAAATTGATATGGACAGGGAGTTTCAACCATTCTTACCTTTAGGGCACTACCCAATATCTTGGCCTTGCTTCAGTGCCAATCGATAAGCTGGACGGGCATGAATGCGCTCTAGAAAGTCCATCAGCTTCGGACGGCTGGCATTTAAACCAGCCCGCTCGACCGCAGTTTCTAGTGGAAAGCTCATCTGGATATCGGCGGCGGTAAACTCATTACCCGCAAACCAAGGCCGGTGTTCGAGTTCGGACTCTAAGTAGTTCAAATGCGTGGCGATCTGCGGTTCGATAAAAGAGCTGCTAACTGGCTGTAAAATTGCCCGCACAATCGGCCGGAGTAATACCATTGCACGGTTTTCGATCTCGTCGAAGATTAGCTTCATTAGCAGCGGTGGCATCGCTGAACCTTCCGCATAATGCAACCAATATCTGTATTGCAATCGCTCAGGCACATCCAGCGGGGGAGCCAGTCTCCCCTCGCCATAACGCTCGACTAGATATTCAACGATCGCGCCAGACTCAGCTAAGGTTAGAGTGCCATCGGTAATTACTGGCGATTTGCCCAGGGGATGGACTTTTCGCAGGGAAGCTGGAGCCAGCATTGTTTCGGGGTCGCGCTGATAATACTTGACATCATATTCGAGTCCGAGTTCCTCCAGCAGCCAGAGGATGCGCTGGGAACGAGAGTTATTTAAGTGATGAACGGTAATCATTCGATCTGCGGTAAGAGATATCAGCAGTATCACAAAGCAATCGAAAAATAGCTTCCCTCTAAAGATATATCCCGTGATTTAATGCCTTTATGCTGTGATAGTGATAGGTGAAGCTCAGCATCAGATCTATTCCTATGTTCCATCGTGAAGCCAAAGAATTTCTTAAATTAGGTATTCCCCTAGCTGGCGTACAACTCTCCCAAGCCGCGATCGGGTTTGTCGATACCTTAATGATGGGCCGAATGGGGCTAGAAACCCTTGCTGCGGGTGGATTAGCAGCACTTACCTTCAGCGTCTTTTTGTACACGGCGACGGGGATAATCATGGGCGTAAGTCCGATCGTCGCGACAGCTTATGGTTCGCAGCACAAGCAACAGATCGAGCGCGTCGTCCAGCAGGGCTGTTTGTTAGTCATCGGTTTAACCATCCCGATCTCCTTGCTAATTGCCAATGTTGACACTTTGATCCGTCAGTTAGGGCAGGCTGAGACGACGGTGGTTTTGGGTAATACTTATCTAGATATCATGGTGTGGGGCTTCTTTCCCGCTTTGGGGTGTTCCCTCCTACGGAGTGTTGTCTCCGCAATGTCCCATACACAGATCGTCATGCCGATTGCCATTGGTGGGACGATAATGAATACGATTGGTGATTATATTTTAGGCTTTGGGAAGTTTGGCTGTCCGCGCTTGGGAATTACTGGTTTAGCAATAGCCAGCGTCTTAACAATATGGGCGATGTTTCTTACATTAATTGCTTACATACTCACCCAGACAGAACTCAAAACCTATCAATTCTTTCCGCAGATTTCTCGACTCGATCGCCAAGTGGTGACGTTATTCGATCGACAGATTTTGAACACATTAATCCGCGTCGGTTTACCAATTGGGATTGCCACGGCTTTAGAAATTGGATTATTTACGATCGTTACTTATTTGATGGGTTTATTGGGTACGGAAGTTCTCGCAGCGCATCAGGTGGTACTGCAAACTATCGCCATTACCTTTATGGTGCCATTGGCAATGTCCTATGCCGCAACAATTCGGGTCGGGCAAGAAATCGGTCAGCATAATTTAGTCGGAGCGACTCGTGCTGGTTATGTTGGTGCGGCACTCGGTTTAGGATTTATGATGTTAATGGCTGCAATTATGCTGCTGTTCCCCCAACAGATTATCGGCATTTTTATCGATACTAGCGATCTGCGAAATGCAAATGTGGTGGCATTAGCCACTGGTATGATGACAGTCGCGGCTATTTCCCAGATTTTAGATGGACCACAAAAAATTATCATGGGTGCCCTGTATGGATTGCAAGATACGCGCATCCCGATGCTCCTCAGTTTGTTAGCATTTTGGGGTGTTGGTTTGACGAGTGGCTATTGGTTGGGATTTCATACCTCATTAGGTGGTAGCGGCTTATGGATCGGTCAATCGATCGGGATTGCTATTTCCGCAGTCATGTTTTTCTGGCGGTTTCACTACTTAGTTAGAACTAAAAGAAAATCGAATCTCCACCCAAACTAACTATCTATCTATCACGTCAAGTCATCTCCAATAGCATTTTGTACGAGCGTCTTAATTTTAGAATCATTTTTTTCTGGTGATCGGGATGACTAAATACTAAACAATCTTCTAACTTTCACTTCAATATCTAGAAAAGATAAAGGTGAAATCGAGCCGCTAGTCAATCTAGTTTCCGTCTCATAACTATCATTACTTATACCTCTGAAGACGATTAATTCCGATGCTTGCAAATTAACGACCCAGTATTCTAAAATTCCCACCTGAGCGTAGATTTGCTGCTTAGTCTTGAGATCTTTTGCTAGAGTGCTATCCGAATACTCAATTAGCCAAAATATGTCCTCTGGATAAGGATGATGGGTGAGATATTGAGTATCTGGAGATCTCACAATTGCCACATCAGGCTCTGGCTCGGAATTATTAGGCAGGGTAATCGGGTGCGTTTCCCTAATTTCTGCTCGATCTCCGAGTAAATTTCGCAAATACTTAACGGATCTACCGCAATACACGGCATGGGGCATTCCTTCTGGTGCCATCTCCACAATATCTCCGTCTAATAACTCTACTCGTCGATCGTTTAAAATACCTGTCGCGATTAGTTCATGGTATTGTTCGATCGTCCACTTGGCAATAGTTACACTCATGAGGTTATTTCCTTACCAGTACTAAAATTCTGCTACGAACTCGATCGAATTCCTCGCAATTCCATTTGTTCCATAAAGAACTCTTCTAGCGACGCACGTCCCTGTTTGAGGGAGATTAATTCCGCATCTAGCAATCTTAATGTTGCCATAAATTCCTGGGGTTCACCTTGAATTTGTCCGTACCAGAGATCGTCGCGATAGGTGACATTCTTCAGCCACCGATTGAGGACATCCATATTCCCCCCGCGCCCAGCAACATAATAATATCGATCGTGATTTGTTAGTAATTCATCGAGAGTGCCACAGCAAATTAATTCACCTTGAGCGAGGATACCCACCCGATTACAAATCTGTTCGACTTCGGTGAGAACGTGACTATTAAAGAAAACTGTTTTCCCCGCATCGCCTAAAGAAATAATAATATCTCGCATTTGTTTGCGTCCCAATGGATCGAGTCCAGACATTGGTTCGTCGAGAAATACGAGTTCGGGATCGTTAATTAATGCTTGAGCCATGCCTACCCGTTGTACCATCCCTTTCGAGTACTGACGGAGTTGTTTTTTCTGGGCTGAAGATCGCGCTAAACCCACTAAATCTAATAATTCCGGAATGCGTTGTTTTTGGATCGATCGCGGAATTTCAAATAATCCAGCAGTGTACTCTAATAATTCCCAACCAGTCAGAAAATCATAGAAGTAAGGATTTTCTGGTAAGTAACCGATCAGTTGTTTGATCGATCGATCTCCCAGTGGTTTACCGAGCAATTTTCCCCTACCACCAGTCGGACGCACGATCCCTAATAATGTCTTGAGCAGGGTAGTTTTACCCGCACCATTTAAACCCAACAAGCCGAAGGTTTCACCTCGATGAACTTGGAGTGTACAATCCTTGATCGATTCAACTTTTTGGTTGAGCCAAAACCCAGTCCGATATACTTTACCTAGTTGATAAGTTTCGATCGCTGGCTCGATTTCATCTGTCGTCTGTGGCTGGATTGGTATTTCAGTTAGTACAGTCATAATTTGTGAAAAGTATCGGGGTTAAGAGTTGACTTGTTGACTAAATTAATATGCCCTATGCCCTATTCCCTAGCTCCTACCCCACCATTCAATAAAATCAATCATAATCTGTTGATGAATCGGGCCGATTGGCCGTTCTTCCTTGGCGATGGGAGAATAAGCAGCACCAGCTTCAATTTGGTCTGGGGTCAGTAGTCCCAAATCCCAGCCTTCATTCAGGACTAACTCATCAATATCGACGGTGAGCGGTGCATAGAAAACATGTCTGATGACGCGATCGTCACTATAGCAGCCAAACGATTTGGGTTCGGCGATGTGGTAGCCAATTTCCTCTAGAATCTCCCGCTTGACGGCAATCTCTGGTGTCTCGCCTGGTTCCATGTGTCCACCAAAAAATCCCCATAAGCCGGGATAGAGGATCGTCGGAATATTATCCCGCAATTGCATCAAAAATTTACCCTCGCGGGGGAGGATGGCGATCGCCACTTCAACAGGTAGAGTACTAGTCATGATGAGGGAATTGCATGTTGTTGAAGATCTGCTAAAGAGACAAAATTAAGCGCGCTACTGTGGGTAGCCGCTAAGTCTACTCGTGGAGCAACGCCCGCAATCTGCGCTTCTTTCCAGCGAGATGCACACAAGCACCATTTATCGCCCGGTTGCAAACCAGGAAAATTAGCTGCGGGAATGGGAGTACTAAGATCGTTCCCTTGAGACTTGGTAAAAGTGAGAAACTCGCTAGTAATTTGAGCGCAAACTACATGAGTTCCCAAATCTTGAGGTCCAGTCACACACACACCAGTGCGGAAAAATCCAGTCATTGGGGCAGTACAGCAAGTCTGAAGTTTGCCACCCAGGACATTTAGATCGACATTTGCATTCATAACTTCAGATCTACAATAAGAGATAGCTAGTTGCAAAAAGGATTGCTAATTGACTATTTTAGCGATAATTGCTACAGTTCGAGCTAACCGGTTGGGTATCGAGATAGTCATGCAAATTAGCCGCCACCAACAATTGTGACGATTTCCAATCGATCTCCCGCCCCAATTTCCGTCTTATCCCAAAACTGACGGTGTAAAATTTCACCATTGTATTCAACTGCTAATAAGCGGGGATTTAGACCCATCTGAACTAGGAGTTGCGGCAAGGTTGTGTGAGGCGAACAGCTACAAACTTCGCCATTAACTTGTAACTCAACCATGGGCATCATGAATTTTGGTGTTAATAAGTCTAGGATTGGGAACTACGAAAATAGTTCTAGCCCCGATCTGCTGGCACAATCCGATTTAAGATCGAAAGACAAAACTGGACGGCGTGAGTGGGATTTTCTGACTCCATAATGGCCCGAACGATCGCCACCGCAGGTGCACCAGCTTTGAGGACATCATTAATATTACTACTATCAATCCCGCCGATCGCAAACCAGGGGACAGTTGCATGTTTAGCGGCGTGTTGCACATATTCTAATCCCGCCGCCGCCTTACCAGCTTTCGTTGGTGTCTCATAGACCGGCCCTACGCCGATATAATCGGCACCCTCTTGAATTGCGCGAGCCATCTCCGCTGGGTTAGTAGTCGATCTACCAACGATCCGCTGCGATCCGAGCAATCGCCTAGCTAGAGCTACCGACACATCCTGCTGACCCAAATGCACCCCATCCGCATCAACAGCGAGGGCGAGATCCACTCGATCGTTGAGGATAAATAATGCACCATAATGATGGCAGAGTTGACACATTTGCTGAGCCATCACCAATCGATCGAGATCGTTACTGTGCTTATCACGATATTGTACTAAAGTCAACCCTCCCTGAAGAGCTGCTTCAACTCGTGCGAGTAAATCTGGCGTTGAAGAGGTGACTAAATATAACCTCGCAGTTGTCAGGATCTGCCGCCGCCGGTAGGCAAGTAGATTACTCTCTAATGTATATACCCGATAGCGCATCTGCTTACAGCCGCTACTTAGGCTCCCTGAATGCAGTTTTCCGTATTCTTCAAGTACCCGTAGAGCTTCTTGCACCCGACAGAGATTGGCTTGCAAGAGTTGTTCGATGCCGGTGCGTTTTTCCTCACGGGGATGACTCAATTCTGTACCAATATCCGCCACTGTGTTGCGAGCAGCCCGAATTTCGGGGGTATGCCACAGCCCCAAGTCTTGGCGCATTTGCTTACACTCATTAGCTAGCAGAGCATCATTGAGGGCAAATCGACACCATTCTTCGATGATGCGCAGCCCTTCCCGCGCTCGATCAAAATTCGCATCCAAAATTCGCCAGATCGCGGGCTGGATTGAGGTGAGATGGCTAGTGTCGCTCATAGATGGGTGGGTGCATGGGTAGATGGTGAGTGAGGATTGTGTCCCGCCCAGGAGGGGCTGGAGTATGGCTTTGAGCGCAGCCTTACCCTTACTTTTTGGTAAATTTGGCTAGAACTTTCTCGAAATCGGCAAGCGTAGCCGCACCAGAGATGACTTCCCCATTCAGAATAAATGTGGGTGTGCCATCGACACCGAGATCTCGCCCTAGTTTAAAATCCTTGACGATCGCGGTATCTGCCACTTTCCGATCGGCGTTAAATTTCTTTAGATCTAATTTTAACTTAGTTGCAGTTTCTAGATAGAAAGGCTCCCCCAGTTTAGCCTGATTGGTAAACAAAGCATCATGATATTCCCAGAATTTGCCTTGCTGATTCGCCGCCCAAGCCGCACGAGCAGCAGGGAGAGCTTCGGGGTGAATTTGCGTCAGCGGAAAGTGTTTATAGACAAGGGTAACTTTATCCTTATGCTTGGCCATAAACTGTTTGACATTTTGATTGGCCGCCGCGCAGAATTGACACTGAAAATCCGAAAATTCTACCATCACAATCTGACGATCTGCCGCACCGATAACCGGGGAATCACCGATCGTGGCTTTAGTATTGGTTCTAGCCTGTTTGAGAGCTTCTGCTTGGGCTTTCTGTTCTTTTTGTTGTTGCTCAATCGCGTATTTTTGCAATACTTCTAGCATCACAGCCGGGTTCCGCCGAATCACTTCAAGGATTTGTTGCTCTAGTTGAGGGCTGACTTTAATCTTTTGCTCTAGGGCAATTTCTCTGGGTGGGAATAGACTTTCGGTGAGCGGATCGAGCTGTGCGGTTGGAACTGTGTTAATTGGAGTGGTGGTAATTTCAGTTCCCGCTCTGGCAGGTAATGTCACCAAAAATAAAGAGGATAATACTAAGGATAAAATCGGCAGCCGACACAGATTAAGAAAGTAATTCATCTACTATTTGCGATACTTAAAGTTCATCGGTCCATTGTAACCAGTTGCCTTGGCAATATCTTTGAGTTCGCGGGTACCAGGGAGAATTTGACCATTAATTACCCAAGTCGGAAACATTTGAATTTTCTTTTGTTTACACAACTCGCGTTGAGAATTTTCCCCATCTTTAGCACACTCTATATAGGGCAATTTAGTAGCTGCAGTGGCACCAAACAAGGCTTTTTGTTTCTGGCAATGAGAACACCAGTAGGCACCATAAAACACGGCTCCACTCTTGACTAAATGCTCGACTAAGGCGACTTCAGCATCACCTGAGACTGTTTCGATCTTGGTATCTATGGCAACGTGTCCAGAACCATAACGACGGATTGGAGGACTGCTGTTGGCAACTAATGGTGCTAGTGGCATCGCAGATCCTTCGTTGTTTGCTGTCAGAGGCTTGGCTTGGACTGATACTCCTACCGAAACAGAACTAATGGTAATGGCGATCGCCATCATCGGCTGAAATGACTTGAATAATCTGAGCATTCGATAAATATTGACTGAATAGGTGCAAATAAATTTGTCAACAGCGATTCTCCAACAGAGAGTCTTACGCTAACGAAGTTAGGCAGGGGTCACAAGCTCAAAGCCTAAAACCGTTGACTGTTAAAATTTATAAACTATTAAGTGTCGATCGCACAAGCATTTACTACTGATTAGCTAGATTGCAACAACTTACAAGCCCTGGCTTTTTCTGGCGATATCTATACATCATCTGGGGTTGATGCTCGGTTAATCGATTTTATCTAGATCGATGGCGATCGCAGCATAGATCGATCGAATTTCGATCTATTTGTAGCAAATTTAACACTTGACTATTTAGCTACCGATTCGTGCCGAATGTAGCCTAACGATCGAGCCAAGTCAAATCTGGGTAATTAATGCGGGCAGCAGGACTGAGTGCGGCTAAGACTTGTTTCCCATAACTACGTTGGTTGATCCGGTTGTCAAAAATTGCGACGACACCTTGCGACGAGCGCATCGGATCGATCGCCCGGTGTAAAATTCTTAGTCCAGTTGGTAATAGATACAGTCTGAACCAATCCTGTTTTTGTTGTTTATAAGAACTCACCTTGGCAGCAACTAGCGGATCTTCGAGGGAGGGAATCGGCAGTGTGGCGATAATCATCAATTGGGGTGTGGGCAGAGCGTCTTGATGTTGTTGCCAAAATTCCCAGCCAGAAATGAGGATATTCGCCTCGTTAAGGTCGGTCTGTTCGACTTGGACTCTACTTCCCCATTCAGCGGCGAGAATGGCGGCTAGCTGGGCTTGGAGTGGGGTATCACTGACGAGGATGATAACGAATTGCGGTTGGTGTTGAATTAGGTGGAGTAACTGTTGAATTTCGGCAACTAAGATTGGCTGAAATTTGGGCGTATTTGGCATCGGCATCCACCGTGGGATGTACAGTTGAAATAAGTCAGTTTGCCGATCAAGTGAAAATTTGACTGAAGTTAGTTCGGCTAAGCCTAATTCCTGCCGATAACCGATCGCCTCAGCCGTGACATCTACCGCACTGGTAATTAAGACTGTGGGTTGGCGTTCCCAAACGGGTGCAAGTTGATTAATAGAGTTGCTAGGGGCAATTTTGAGCGTAAATTTGCCGTGGGGACGATCGATTGTTGCCCAAACAATTTGCTCTTGTGAAGCTGATAATTGGTGCTGAAATTTATGCCAATTGGGTGGTAAGTTTGGCGCAAATAGCTGGACTAGTGACTCGAGCGTCGCTCGTTCGATCGGATCTAGTAAATAGCAATTGTAAGGGTTATCGGGACGTTGCCATAAAGTTTCCAGCAACTGAATTTTGGCATGTCCGATCTTTTCCCATTTAGCTGGGGGTTGACTCGTGCGTAAATTATGCCAGTCTTCGGGAGTGAGCGTAACGGTGAGTAATTCTTGGGCTAGAGTTTCTAAATCGTCAGCACCATCAATAATTGTTGGCTGATTCCTCACTAGGGGAAAATTGAGTTGATGGCTTAGCCAGGCGCGTGGATCTATCACCCACAAACCATTAAAGCCTGGATCTGGAGGTTCGATGCCAGTATGGATCGCTCGGCTTACTATCCCCAACCGCTGCTGAAGTTGCGGGAGTTCGGTATTTATTAACTGTGCTTGAAATGCTGCTGGAATCACGATAGTAACAGCATCATGCCAGAGGAGAGCGGGAATTAAATAACTCAGGCGATATTTACCTTCAAGTCGATGGGTGGCTACTCCTGTCTGAATTAGGGCAGATTTGGACATCCGGAGTGCCCGCGCTACCAATCTTGTCATCGTTAAATAATGATTCCAATCAGCAATGGGATAATCGCGATCTCGTTCGCATCGCGTCGGTTCTGCTGAATCGAGTGATGTTTGATGTCGAATCAAATCGCGGAGAATATTATGGGCAGTAACTTCGATTGATTTAGACATCATGGATATCGCCAGGTGTGAGGCTTTGCCAACGCGCAGCATCTTTTTATTGTATATTGACACCGCTAGAGCTAGGATAAGAGAGCCGATCTGCCAAATGTAACCAAAGTATCGGTTTAACTGCTATGCACGTCATGGACTGTTGTCCATCTGTCCACAATATCACCCTGTTCTAATCTGACGAGCTAGTCTCTGAAGCGGAAGAGGCTAGGAGGTTTGATGCTCAGTCGAGAAGGTTTAGAGTTATCAGAGATCACCGACTTGAATCAACTCAAGTCAGAGCTAAATAATTTACCGGCGGTAGATGTCGGTGATTTTATCGGTGAATTACCCGCAGAGCGTCGAGCGATCGCTTTTCGACTGCTGAGTAAAGATTGTGCGATTGATGTGTTTGAATATCTGCCTACCGAGATCCAAGAGGAGTTGATTGACGCGCTCCATGATACTCAAGTGTGCCAGATTATCGAAGCCATGAGTCCCGACGATCGGGTAGCATTATTTGATGAATTACCTGCTGGGGTAGTTAAACGGTTATTACCTCAATTAAGTCCCGAAGAACGTCAAGCCACCGCCACAATTATCGGTTATCCCGATGGTACAGCCGGACGGGTAATGACGACAGAGTATGTGCGCTTGCGGCAGGGTTTGACAGTGGGCGAAGCTTTGGCAAAAATGAAACAAAGCGATCGAGATAAGGAAACGGTCTACTATGCCTATGTTACCGACGATAGCCGGAAATTAAAGCAAGTCGTATCATTACGCCAACTGGTATTTACCCTCCCCGATACACCAATTACCGATATTGCTAGCGATCGGGTAATTAAAGCTTATACCGAAATGCCCCAAGCGGAAGTCGCCAGACAAATGCAGCGGTATGATTTAATTGCCATGCCTGTCGTCGATCGCGAGGATCGATTAGTGGGTATCATTACGATCGATGATGTCGTCGATATCTTGCAAGAAGAAGCCACCGAAGATATCCAAAAACTCGCCGGGGTGGCTGGTGGTGAAGATTCTTCCCTTTCCCCCGCCTGGGATAAATTACGCAATCGGCTCCCTTGGTTGCTGGCGATTATGGGATTATATATTGGCGCATCAAGTTCGATCGCTCCATTCCAGGCAACGATCTCCAAAGTGCCAGTCTTAGCCGTAATTATGCCGTTGTTTTCTAATACAGGCGGTGCTGTTGGCACTCAAGCCTTAACCGTCACCATTCGCTCCCTGGGTGTCGGAGAAGTCACCCCCGCTGACACGCTCAAAATCCTCTGGAAAGAGTTCTTGGCGGGGCTAGGAACTGCTCTTGGGCTGGGTATAACGATGATTCTACTGGCTTTAATCTGGACACCGCCAAGCGAACGCTGGGTGGCACTGGTAGCCGGGATTGTGATGGCAACTAATACACTGATTGCCGTCACGTTGGGGACATTACTTCCGATGGGATTTCAACGCCTGAACCTAGATCCTGCATTAATTAGTGGCCCCTTAGTAACTACACTACTAGACACGATCGGTTTTATTCTGTTTCTAACTTTAATTACGATCGGTACTAGCGTTTTGCACCTGTAGCGGTGACAAGCATTCCTCAACTTTTAGCTAGATATCGATCGACCACGAAACCGCAACAGTCCAGCCATACCTGTTAATCAGCTTGAGATTTTCTAACCCACTAAACCAACTGTCAAAACTAGACAAGACAACCACTCAAAAGTTGATTAGAGAAATTGTCGAAATGGCAAGCTACAAGTATGATTGCAACCCAGGGGAGATTTTGACTGGACATAGCGATCGATTCAATCTTTGTTATGCTTCTGAATTCTGGGAAAATAAACCCAAAAGTGGGCCGAGGATCGCCCCAAACACAAATCCCCCAGCATGTGCCCAGTAGGCAACACCACCATTTTCCATCCCCACAGTAGTGCGGGGGGCAAGAGTTGCAAACCCATATAAAGCTTGTTGAAAAAACCAGATCCCCAGATAAAAATAAGCCGGAATATTAAATACTAGCGGGAAAATTCCTACTGGAAACACAGTTTTAACACTAACCTTCGGAAATCTAATAATATAGGCACCCATGACCCCGGCGATCGCGCCACTAGCTCCAAGCGAAGGAATCTGTGAACCTTGACTAAAGAACCACTGTGTCAAACCAGCCAGCACACCGCAAGCCAAATAAAATAACAAGAACTTAACATGGCCTAATTGGTCTTCGACATTATTGCCAAAAATCCATAGAAATAGCATATTTCCGGCGATGTGCAAGAACCCACCGTGGAGGAATTGAGATGTAATAAACGTCAGTGATTCTGGTGGTTGTACGGCTAAAAGTGCCGAAGAATTGCCGGAGAGCGAACTGGTAAATTGTAACGGGACGATCGCCCATTGTTGGAAAAAGTTCATTAACCCCCGTTCGGGCAAGGTCAACTCATAGATAAATATCAGTACATTAATCGCAATCAATCCATAGGTGACAAAAGGTGTAATCTGGGTTGGATTATCATCATCGATCGGAAACATAGTGAATTATTTGGTGAGGTTAAATGCTGAGGAGATTTAACCCCCCACAGCCATTGATTAATTGGTGATAACAAGGTATGCGGCACTAAGCACCACACTAATACCGCCGAGCTGGAACAACCGTTCGCGAAATATGGGGGTAAAACGATCGATCGCGAGTCCCATCCCGATGCCTAATAGATGTAGAACTGCGGTAGAAAGGATAAAACCTGCACCATAATTCAATCCTAAAGCGGTTGCTGGCATTTCGGCTCCATGAGCATAACCATGAAAAATTGCCAAAGCACCGACAATTCCCATGCTGACAGCCAACGGTAATCGCGCCGCAAATAAAATTAGTAGTCCCAGCACAAAATCTGAAGCTAAAATGCCTTGCTCTACACCAGGTAACGGTAGTCCAAAGTGACCAGCGACACTACTTCCAGCCATCGCTAACACAAACGCACCAGGTACTAACCACAGTGCGCTCCCACCCATCTGTGCTGCCCATAACCCCACCGCCACCATTGCCAGAATGTGATCCATTCCAGAAATTGGATGTTCTAAGCCGTGCAAAAATCCATTAGCATCGCCAACACCAGTATGCGCACTAGCGACACTAGGAATCAACAGCGTTAAAACGATCGAACCAACCAAATACTGCCAAAATTGAGTTCTTTTCATCACCAATATTCCTGAAATATCAATAAGGTTAACATCTGGACTAGGGGAAAGGGAAAAGGGGAAAGGGAAAAGGAAAAGGGGATAGATAGTTCTCCCAACTCCCAACTCCCAACTCCCATCACTCATCTTCATCATCGCGATTGTCCCCATCACTCTCCGCCGGAAGTGCTGCCACGATCGCGTCAATCACGCGCCCCACGGGGATAATCTCGATCCCTAGATCGGGAAAAGTCTGATGTCCCTTTGGGACGATCGCTCGTTTAAAGCCTAGTTTAGCCGCTTCCTTCAACCGTAATTCTAATTGGGAGACTTGACGCACCTGTCCCCCCAACCCAATCTCGCCAATTAACACCGTTAATGGAGCCACAACTCGATCGCGGAAACTGGCAACGATCGCGATCGCCATCCCCAAGTCTACAGCGGGTTCTGATACATTCAACCCTCCCGCTGAGGCAACATAAGCATCCAACTTAGACAGGGGAATCCCGACACGCTTTTCTAGTACTGCCAGAATCTGAGTCAGTCGGTTGTAATCGATGCCCGTACCCGCTCGCCTCGGCGATGGATAACTAGTTGGACTTACCAATGCTTGCAACTCTACGACAATCGGTCTAGTGCCCTCACAAGCAACGACAATAGATGTCCCTGGAGCCATCCCATGTCGATCTCCTAGAAATAGCTCAGAAGGGTTGTCAACCTCTCTGAGTCCTCGATCGACCATTTCAAACACTCCCACCTCATGAGTGGCTCCAAAGCGATTTTTGGTCGATCTGAGCAGTCGATGGGAGGCGAACCGATCCCCTTCAAAATATACAACTGTATCGACTAAATGTTCTAAGACTTTTGGCCCCGCGATCGCCCCTTCTTTGGTCACATGACCGACAATCAGTAAAGTAATATCTTCCCGTTTAGCTACTTTCATTAAGGCAGCAGTACACTCTCGCACTTGCGATACCGAACCCGCAGCGGAAGTCATCGCCGGAAAATAGACAGTTTGAATACTATCAATTACGGCGACATGGGGCTTGAGTGATTCTAGCTCCCGCAGGATTTCTTCTAGATCCGTCTCCGCTTGGATGTACAAATTTGCACCATCGGCGACTGTGAGTGGTTTTGCTAGTGCTAATGCTCCCGCGTCCCCATCGCCTTCTCCCTTTGTCCCTTCTACCCCCAGCCGGGAAGCTCTTAGCTTGACTTGTTTTCCTGATTCCTCACCACACACATAGAGCACTCGATAGTGCTTGGACATCAGATTGGCAGTTTGGAGTAACAGGGTAGATTTACCAATGCCTGGATCGCCGCCAATTAATACTAGGGAACCAGGCACAACCCCGCCGCCCAAAACTCGATCGAGTTCGCCAAACCCGGAGCACCAGCGTTCTTCTTCACCATCAATAATTTCGGGGAAAGTTAACGCCGCCAGTGCATGGGGTCGATCGGTGCTTCCTCTGCCATTTTTATGCCCAAGTCCCTTACCAGAAGACGATTGTGGCGATTGCTCTAGTAGTGAACCGTATGTGCCACAGATCGGGCATTTACCATACCATTGCGCTGATTCTGAGCCACATTCATTACAGGTGTAGGTAGTACGCGGCTGTTTTGCCATCTTGAATTATTAAAAAATGTTAAGGATGTAAATCACGACAGGCGTAATGGTCGATCGGTGAAGTGATTAGCTTTAGTTTCAGTAGGCGGGGCATCAAGCATCTATAATCTAACATGTATGTAGATTACAGTAGGAGCTTTGACAGGCTTGGAAAATCATAAGGAAACCATTCTAGTCGTTGATGATGAGGCTAGCATCCGTCGCATTTTAGAAACCCGGCTTTCGATGATTGGGTATGATGTCGTTACGGCTGCCGATGGCGAAGAAGCCTTAGAAACTTTTCGCGAAACTAATCCCGATCTCGTCGTCCTTGATGTGATGATGCCTAAGCTGGATGGCTATGGGGTATGTCAGGAGCTACGCAAAGAATCGGATGTGCCGATTATCATGCTCACGGCTTTGGGTGACGTTGCCGATCGAATTACTGGGCTAGAATTGGGCGCAGATGACTATGTAGTCAAACCCTTCTCCCCTAAGGAACTAGAGGCACGGATTCGCTCGGTACTCCGACGGGTTGATAAAAATGGGCTAAATGGAATTCCCAGTTCTGGGGTGATCCAGATTGCTACCATTCGGATCGATACTAATAAACGTCAAGTTTATAAAGGCGATGAGCGGATTCGCCTCACTGGCATGGAATTTAGTTTACTCGAACTGCTGGTGAGTCGATCGGGTGAAGCTTTCTCGCGATCGGAAATTCTTCAAGAAGTTTGGGGCTACACACCCGAACGCCATGTCGATACTAGAGTTGTAGATGTCCACATCTCTCGGCTCCGGGCAAAATTAGAAGAAGATCCCAGCAATCCAGAGTTAATCCTCACTGCTAGGGGTACAGGTTATTTATTCCAGCGAATTATTGAGCCGGATGAGATCTAGGAATAAAGAGATGATATTGACACTCCCTACGCATGAATGCGGGGGATTGTTCTTTCAGTGAGTACATTAACTGACATCGGATTGCGCCAACATCAATTGAGAGCGGACGAGAAAATTAGGTAAAGGCTGAGAGTTTCGCAACCAAAATACTTGTTAACCTCGACCATATCCTCCCCCGCCAGGGGTTTCAATGACAAACACATCTCCAGGCTGCATCTGGACTTCAGCCTTACCCCCCAATAATTGCATCGTGCCATCGCTCCGCTCGACGAAATTATACCCGATCGATCCTGGTTCGCCACCATTCAAGCCAAATGGAGCTACCACCCGATGACCGGATAAAATTGCTGCGGTCATTGCTGCGCGAAATTTAATTCGCCGAATTACCCCATTTCCACCTTTGTACTTACCGCCGCCGCCACTCCCGTGCAGAATCGCAAACTTGTCTACCAATACGGGGAATCGCCACTCTAGGATTTCTGGATCGGTGAGTCGGGAGTTTGTCATGTGGGTTTGAACGGCATCGGTACCATCAAAGCCATCCCCAGCCCCAGAACCACCGCAGATCGTCTCATAGTATTGATATTGTTCATTCCCAAAAGTGAAATTATTCATCGTCCCCTGTGCGGCGGCTAAAATGCCCAACGCACCGTAGAGCGCGTTGGCGATCGCTTGAGAGGTTTCGACGTTTCCGGCGACTACAGCAGCTGGATAGCGGGGATTGAGCAAACAGCCCTCTGGGACGATAATTTTTAATGGTTCTAAGCAACCAGCATTGAGGGGAATATCATCCTCAACTAACGTCCGAAATACATACAAGACGACAGCTTTACAGATGGCTAATGGTGCATTTAAATTAGTGGGTTGCTGTGGTGAGGTACCGGTAAAATCGATACAGGCAGATCGATCGAGCCGATCGATCGTAATTTTTACTCGAATCTCTACACCGTCATCCATCGGGTAGGTAAAACAACCATCTTGTAATACTTCAATCGCCCGTCGCACTGACTCCGCCGCATTATCGCGGACGTGCTGCATATATGCCTGCACATTTGCCAAGCCATAATGCTCGATCGTTCGATGTAGTTCCCTTTCGCCGCGCTGATTAGCGGCGATCTGCGCTCGGAGATCGGCTAAATTTTGAGTGGGATTGCGAACTGGATCATCACCCGCACCGAGAATTTCCCGTAATTCTTTCTCCCGAAACTGTCCTTGGATAACTAGTTGAAAATTATCTAGTAAGATCCCTTCCTGGTTGATGTGTGTGCTGTAGGGTGGCATCGAACCAGGCGTAATTCCACCAATATCAGCATGATGTCCGCGTGAAGCGACGTAAAATAATGGCGCGCTCGACTCAGCGATAAAAATTGGGGTAATAACGGTAATGTCTGGCAGATGAGTACCGCCGTTATAGGGATTGTTCGAGATATAGACATCTCCAGGCGCGACCGTCTGGCCTTTAGCTTGAATTAAACTAGTGATACTTTCGCTCATCGAACCTAAATGTACGGGAATATGTGGCGCATTGGCGATGAGTTGTCCGTGTCGATCGAAAATTGCACAGGAAAAGTCTAAGCGTTCTTTGATATTGACCGAATAACTAGTGTTTTGTAAGACGATGCCCATTTCTTCGGCGATCGATCGAACTAAATTATTAAAGATTTCCAGCAAGACGGGATCGGGTTTAGCTGTTGGCTCTAATTCGGCAATTTGCTGCTCAGCCTCGATCTTTTGCTCGTGGCGTAAGATTAAATAATTACGCTCGGTCAATTCGGCACTCCAACCTGGTTCGATCGCGTTGGTGCCAGTCGGCTCGATAATTAGCGCAGGACCAATGATCCGCTTGCTCGGTTGGAGATCTTCACGGCGATAAACTGGGGCTTGATGCCAGTTGCCCTTGGTGTAAATGCGGACATTACCGACTGGGGTACATTGGCTAGTTCTATCCGTTGATAGTAAAGGTTCGGAGATCGTCATAGTGTGCCCAATCGCTTCGACAGAAACAGCTTCTACAATCAAAGCTTTGTCGTTCATTAGGAACCGATATCGCTGCTGATAGGATCGATCGAACCGAGATTGCATCTGTGCTACACTACCGAATTCAACTACTAAAGCAGAATCAGTCCCCGCATACCGTAAATGCGCCTTGCACAACACTTCAATCCGATCTGCACTCACCCCTTGAGCCACAATTTCCGCCTGAATCTCGATCGTCAATACCGCAAAAATTTGGGTCAGATGGGCATGTATAGAGTCTGTGAGTGGCACTTCTACCGCTGCTTCTTTTAAAATGCGGAGATCGGCTAAACCAATCCCATAAGCTGATAATACCCCGGCACAGGGATGGATGAAAATTTGATTCATTCCCAAGGCTTCGGCAATTAGACAAGCGTGCTGTCCTCCCGCTCCTCCAAAACAGCAGAGGGTATATTCGCTGACATCATAGCCCCGCTGCACCGAAATCTGTTCGATCGCTTTGGCCATTTTATCGATCGCAATTGCCAGAAATCCAGCGGCTACCTGTGCTGGAGTCCGCTTGTCTCCAGTTTGCCGATCGATCTCCGCCGCTAATCTGGCAAACTTGTGGCGAACGACAGCAGCATCGAGGGGTAAATTGCCCTCTGTACCAAACACATGAGGGAAAAAATCCGCCTGAATTTTGCCGACCATCACATTGCAATCAGTGATGGTGAGCGACCCCCCATTTCGGTAACAGGCGGGGCCAGGATGTGCCCCAGCCGATTGCGGCCCGACTCGATACCGCGAACCATCAAATTGCAAGAGCGATCCGCCGCCTGCGGCGATCGTGTGAATCGACATCATCGGCGCACGGAGCCGCACTCCCGCCACTTCCGTTTCAAAGGTGCGCTCGTATTCACCATTAAAGTGAGACACATCAGTGGAAGTCCCCCCCATATCAAAGCCGATAATTTTGTCGAATCCGGCAGCGATACTAGTTTTCACCGCGCCCACAATTCCCCCCGCAGGACCAGAGAGAATACTATCTTTACCTTGAAATAGTCGAGCATCGGTCAGCCCTCCATCAGACTTCATAAATTCTAATTTGGTGCCAGCTAGTTGAGCCGCAACTCCCGCGACATAGCGGCGGAGAATCGGCGATAGATAGGCATCGACAACGGTGGTATCGCCGCGACTGACTAGCTTCATTAATGGACTAACTTGATGGGACACGGAGACTTGGGTAAATCCGACTCGACGGGCGATCTCGGCTACTTGTCGTTCGTGGGCGGGGTAGCGATAGCCGTGAATAAAAACGATCGCACAGGCGCACAGCCCATCATCATAGGCAGTTTGAAGCGACTGGACTAGCCGTTGTACTTCTAGGGTGGTAATTGGGGTTAAGACCTCCCCCTGGGCACTGTAGCGTTCCTGAACCTCGATAACTCGTTCGTACAGCATCTCTGGTAACACGATCTGCCGCGCAAAGATATTGGGGCGATGCTGATAGCCGATCCGCAATGCGTCTTGAAATCCTTGAGTGATTAATAACAGTGTTCGATCGCCCTGACGTTCTAGTAGCGCATTTGTGGCAACAGTCGTCCCCATTTTTACCACTTCAATTACCCCTGGCGGAATTGGCGCGGACGGCTCCAGTCCTAAAATATCCCGAATGCCCTGAATCACTGCATCCTCATAGCGTTCGGGCTGCTCTGACAGGAGTTTGTAAATTACCACCCATCCGGTGGGTAATGCCACAATTTGGAAGCGTTCGGGAGCTTGGGCGAGTCGCTCGACGATCGCGAGATCGTCTAATCCAACCACTAAATCTGTAAATGTACCACCTCGATCGGCAAATACTTTCAACACGATCTGATTACCTCTGCCAGAAATTGATTAGGCATTAATTTTCCTCTGATTTCGATCGCCAGTGCTATACCCCGATGATATTCCTCAAAAAACTTATCCGTTTAGAGCATTGTGGGGAGCGTGGGCACATCCTAACGGCTGGTAAGGTGCGTCTCAGGCCAAATAAACTTCCTCCTGTTTTAACATCCAAAATGAGTCAAGAAATATTAAGATTAGCTCACAGGCATCGCCTCAGCTCGGTGATAGTAAGTATCGAGATCGTTCAAGGAATTTTGACTTATAGCAAGAGATAGATTTTATGTTGCCTGGAGATCTGCTCATCTATCGGTATAGTGGAGAATCGATCGTTCCAAAACGGATCGAGATCGATGCTCATCATATCCAAATGGCGACGGAAGCGATCGATTGTTTTCAGTCACTAGTCGGTGGCACTCAAGGGCAGCTAGATGAAATGCTCTTGCAATTAGAAGGTGATAGTCCTGATTTTCGCACCAAACGCGGATTTGCCCATCTGCTCAAAAGTCAAAGTTTTAGTAATTTTGAGATTGTCAGCCCGCTATCGCCCTCAGAACTTCGGGAACGAGTGTATGCTCTAGCGGCTACGGCTAGCCCTAGTGTCGCCCACACCAAAGCAACATTAGCTACCCTGGCGAGTAATCTCTCCCAGGAATTGAAACAAGAAATTATCCCTGCCCAAATTACCCAGGGATTGTATGCAGACTTACCAGAAAATCGGATTTTGACTGAGTTTAATCAACCCGATCCTGTCGCCCTAATCCATCGCTATAATCTATCCCAAGTTCAGGGGGTATTCTATCGTGCCAGCGAGTTAACTATTAATGCTCATCGCAATGTTCCCGGACAATATAAGTTGCTATTTCGCTATCTTAAGTTGTTTCAATTGATGACCTATATTGAAGGCGATGTAGACAAAGGATTTACGATTAAAGTTGATGGCCCGACGAGTTTATTTAAGGCGAGTACGCGCTATGGACTAGCGATCGCGAAGTTAATTCCAGCGATTTTACATGTAACTAAATGGAGTTTGAGTGCCACTTTACAGACTAAAGATTTCTATACTGGAAATATTAAAGTCGGACGTTATAGCCTGACGGATAAGTGTGGCTTGGAGACGCATTACCCCCCTGGTAAATCCTATGATAGTATGCTCGAGGCAAGTTTTGCCGATCGGTGGGAGAAGCTCAAAACTGAGTGGGTACTGGAGCGAGAAGTAAATTTACTGCCGATTCCTGGCAGCGTGATGATTCCCGATTTTCGGTTAGTTCATCCCGATGGCCGGGATTATATTTTAGAAATTGTCGGTTATTGGCGACCGGAATATTTGCAGAAAAAGTTTGCTCAAGTTCGGAAGTCTGGCTGTACGAATCTAATTTTAGCCATCTCGGAACGGTTGAATTTAGAAAAAGCCGGTGTCAAAACAGCGGATTTACCTTGTGAGGTGATCTGGTTTAAGGATAAACTTTTACCTAAATCAGTCCTAGAAATAATCGATCGATAAATCTTTTCAATATTCAGCACCTAAAACGCTGACTAATAAAGCTTTTTGAGCGTGTAACCGATTCTCAGCTTGATCCCAAACCCGCGATCGAGTACTTTCTAGCACATCCTCAGTAATTTCTTCACCACGATGGGCGGGGAGACAGTGTAAAACGATCGAATTAGGCTCTGTGAGCGTTAATAATTCTTGATTGACTTGATAAGGTTGAAACAGGGGAATCCGCTCATTTGCTTCAGATTCTTGACCCATACTTGCCCAGACATCAGTATAAACTACGTGAGCTTGAGTGACAGCTTCCTGGGGAGATTGAGTGACCAAAACTTGGGTGCCCTTAATTGAGGCAATCGATTTTGCTCGATCGACAATTTGCGGATCTGGCGTAAAATTAGCAGGGCAAGCGATCGCTACATCCATGCCGACAGTCGCACAACCGAGCATCAGTGAGTGCGCCATATTATTCCCATCCCCGCAATAAGCAAGTCTCAATCCTGCCAACTGGCCAAAACACTCCTGAATTGTCTGTAAATCTGCCAATACCTGACAAGGATGCTCTAAATCTGTCAGGGCATTAATAATCGGCATCTGGGCGTACCCCGCAAATGTTTCGATATCTGCATGGGCGAAAGTCCGAATTGCCAACACATCTAAATACCGATCTAAGACCCTTGCCGTGTCCGCCAACGGCTCTCCCCGACCGATTTGCATCGAACCAGTGCTGAGGTCGATTACTTGCCCACCAATCTGGCTCATCGCGGCAAAAAAGCTCACCCGCGTTCGCGTCGAAGACTTATAAAACAGCAGTCCTAGACTTTTTCGACATAGTGGTTTGATTTTGCCGTGCTTGAGATCGGTCGCAAGTTGTAACAGCGTCAGTGTCTCCTCAGCACTCAGATCGGTCATGCTCAGTAAATCTCTACCCTTCAAACTGTCCATTCGATCGACCCTCACACTAGACTACGAATCAAACTAAGAAGGGTTTATCTTATCACGAGATTTCGATCTGACGATCGCTTCAAACCACGATTTGGGGGTGAATCAGATTGTATCCGGCTGCTTTAAGCTTTTGATTACTCACCTGCAAACTCTTGCGCTGAATACTCAATTTGGAGGGGTCCCAATTTACTGGCGGTAAATCGTAATAGTCACAGACACATTTGACCTGTTCTTTAATGGTCATTTGACTATCATCGACCAGGTTGTAAACTCCATTCAGTTCATTCAACCGAGCAAACTCGATCGCCCCAATAATATCATCACGGTGAATCCAGTTGACAAAGCGATCTCCCTTGCCAGCCATCGTCATTCCAGCTAAACCGCCAAACTTCCCGACCAATTCCCGTCCAGGGCCATAAATCCCCCCCAGCCGTAAAACGCAGACTTTTTGAGACTGGTTGGCTGCTTGGCGGATGATTTGTTCGGACTCATAGAGGATGTGACTTTTTTGATCGATGGGGTCAATTTGGGCAGTCTCATCTACCCATTCTCCATGACGATCGCCATATACAGAGCAGCTACTCAAATAAATGATTTGCTTGACAGTAGGAGCCTGGTCTAAAGCCTCAACCAAATTCTTGGCGGTGGTGAGGTAAGTGGTGGCATAAGTTGCATCATCGGCTTGTTGGAAACCAGTGGGAGCAATGGTGACTACCAAAGTATCTTGACCTTCGAGTAGTGAATGCATCGCCGTTAGGTCATCTCCTCTCATCAAGACTGCTTTTGAAACAATTTCTTCAAGTGGAGCCACTCGTTCTCTACTAGTGGTTGTACCTGTAACAACATGTCCCTGCTCTTGCCAACAATCGGCTAACGCGCTACCGACGTAACCACACCCCAGAATAGCAATATTCTCAAAATCAGTGCGGCGTTGAGCCTGCTGACGAATCAACTTACCCAGAAGATCCATGTCTAGCGTAGGAAGATGCTCATCAAAAGGATTATTTCTGTCAATGGGGTTGTACATTGTACTTTTGGATGTTGATTGGTACTGGGGCGATAGGGAAAATCAGTATTGTGCCGCGATGAGCGATCGATCGCTAGATTAATCGCTCAAACTTGAATCAATTAAACAGAGTGAGAAATAACAATCTCGATGGCATAAGCGATTACAGCACCGAATAGACCAAACGTGAGGTAATTTCCAGTCTTACGCTCTGAACCGAGGAGTCGATCCTTGTTGCTAGCTGAAAAAAACAACGACCATGCTTCAGTCGCGCTAATGGTTTGAAAGTGATTAAATTCGGGATTGAAGATTGGAGCTGTGTTTTGAACTTGCATGTTAAGTGTGAAGATTTTAATTACTGTAACAAGTCTTAACATAACACTAGCTCGATTTTGCTGATGGTACGGTTGAAGTAGGGTCGAGGTTGCAATGAGATGATTATTTACGGGTTCAAGAGGTCTAGATCGTCACTGGTGACGTAATTAAATATTTCTGATCGGCAAATTTCACGCAAATTGTGTTTAAAGATACATATTCAATCGATCGATTATTCGATTGATTAACACATCTAAATTGACAAGTCAAATTAAAATAGTGGTGGTAATTACCCAAGTTTTCACAAATAGAGATCGGTTGTGTTTAGATGAACGAGTCTAGCTTTAAGCACCACAATATTCAAAAGTAGTTGTCATGGCAAGTTCGACAAAATCAGCATGAATTCTAGTTGATTCGATCGCTCCTTCGCCAATCAACTTGTAAACCAAACTTGAGTAGGGCTAACTGTATCGCAAGATTCAAGCATCTAAATCTTGCTACACGCCACCACTCTCTCAATGCGTGTAGCTACAAATTCCCCCATATTGAACTAGACAGTTACAGCAGCTACCTGCTGGCTGATTTCTAGGACTGCCTGTCTTGCCCAAATATCGGCTGCCAAAATATCATCCAAACTAGGGGTTAGTGTAAAATCGACACGATGTTTATCGCAGACTTGCTCGATCACTTTGGGAATATCCAAAAAGGAGATTTTTTCAGCTAAAAATAGAGCCACTGCTTGCTCGTTTGCGCCATTGAGCACTGCTGGCATCGAACCACCCATTCTACCTGCAGCGTAGGCTAACTGCATACAGGGATATTTGAGATGATCTGGCTCGCGGAACGTCAAATCGCCAGCTTTGACAAGATCGAACTTTTCCCAATCAGTATAAATTCGATCGGGCCAGGAGAGAGCATATAGTAATGGTAGGCGCATATCTGGCCAACCCAACTGCGCCAGCACTGATGTATCCTGAACTTCAATTAGTGAGTGGATGATACTCTGGGGATGAATCACGATCTCGATTCGATCGTAATCTAGCCCAAATAAATAATGCGCCTCAATCACCTCTAAACCCTTATTCATTAGGGTGGCAGAGTCAATGGTAATTTTTTGCCCCATCGTCCAATTCGGGTGCTTGAGTGCGTCAGCAACCTTAACTGAGGCTAATTTCTCGATCGGCAGATCCCGGAACGCACCACCGGAAGCTGTGAGAATAATTCGGCGCAATCCACCCGCCGGAACACCCTGTAAACATTGAAAAATAGCCGAGTGTTCGGAGTCCGCCGGGAGTAATTTAACACCATGTTTTTCGACCAGCGGTAATACTACAGGGCCTCCGGCAATTAGGGTTTCTTTATTAGCCAGAGCGATATCTTTACCCGCTTTAATTGCGGCAATTGTGGGTAATAATCCGGCACAACCAACAATTCCGGTCACGACACTTGCTGCGTCTCCATATCCAGCTACTTCGATCGTCCCTTGTGCTCCAGCAACTACAATCGGTCGATAATCTAAATTAGCCAAAGCAGCTTGCAGCTCAGGTAACTTAGCTTCATTCCCGATAGCGACGATTTCTGGTCGAAATTGACGGACTTGTTGCGCCAACATCTCGACGTTGCTACCAGCCGCTAGTCCGACGATCCGAAATTTATCGGGGTTATTTTCGACAATATCTAGGGTTTGAGTACCGATCGAGCCAGTAGAACCGAGTAAAGTAATCGCTTTCACAATTTATTTTAAATATCTAAATATCTATCCAATATACGGCGATTGGGGATTCATCACTCGAAAAATATCTGTAATTAATTCACTCACGCTCTAGACTGAGAATGACTCGTCTACAAAATTCATCGTGGCTGAAATTAATAAAACTTCAATTCAAGTTGGTGCCCTAGAGTGGTTCTATCGGGAGGTAAATCCAGTTGGGTGGGAAAATCCCCAAACAGCAATTCTCTTGCATGGATTGCCTTCTCAGAGTTGGAGTTGGACAGGATTATTACCTAGATTAGCTACAAATGGGATTCACGCGATCGCGCCTGATTGGATTGGGTATGGTCATTCTAGCAAACCAGAAGTACGAGATTTTGCTTATACGCCAGATGCCTTTATCACGGCTTTTGCAGAGATGATTGATGCTTTGAATCTCGATCGAGTTTCCCTCATCGTCCAGGGCTTTCTAGGTACCGCAGGCATCCAATATGCGATCCGCAATCCTAATCGCGTCAGTAAATTAGTGATTCTCAATGCACCGCTGACAACTAGTGCTAAGTTACCCTGGCAACTACGACAATTAAGTTTACCTGTCGCGGGTGAAATGCTCACTCAAGATCCCCTAGCTGTCGAGCGGACTTTGGAAGCTGGCTGTAAAGCGGTGATTCAAGATGAATATTGTGAAGTCTATCGTAGACCATACCTCAAAAGTGGTATGCCCGGCCGATCGCTTTTAGCTACGGTTCGCAACCTGAGACTAGCAGACTCTCTCAAAGAAATCGCCACAGGCTTACCCCAATTAGATCTGCCGATCCAGATTTTATGGGGAATTAATGACCCCTGGCTCGATCTCGCTGGAGCGACAACTTGTGTCAAATCATTGCAACGAGGAGAACTAGTCACTCTGCCTACTGCTGCCCACTATCCTCAAGAACATTGGTATGCTGAGATTGAAGAATCGATCGTGCCGTTTTTACGCCGTCAGGCTTAGGCTTTATTAGGGGAAAGGGGAAAGGGAAAGGGGGATAGTAAAGATTGTAGTTTGTTGGGTTGAGTGAAGCGAAACCCAACAAATACACCAACACCTGGAGTTGTTGGGTTTCATTCTTCAACCCAACCTACAGTATCTCCCATACGGTGGTACAGCATACGGTGGTACAGCAACTCCCAACTCGCGTAACAGATCGTAGTCAATTATTGGAGGGCAGGGATAATTACCAACAGTTATGGTACTGTCAATGAGAGTCGATAGTCTCGTCACTAATCTTACACGCTCACTGCTATGTCTGACCTGCCTTTCACCCTGGATCAGTTACGGATTCTCAAGGCAATTGCTGCGGAAGGGAGTTTTAAACGCGCCGCTGATAGTTTGTATGTATCTCAACCTGCGGTTAGTTTACAGGTGCAGAATCTCGAACGTCAATTGGATGTACCATTATTCGATCGCGGCGGGAGACGAGCACAACTAACTGAAGCCGGACATTTATTGCTCAGCTATGGCGAAAAAATCATCACGCTCTGTCAAGAAACCTGTCGAGCGATCGAAGATCTGCAAAATCTTCAAGGTGGTACACTCATTGTTGGCGCATCTCAGACGACAGGTACTTATTTACTGCCTCGGATGATTGGGATGTTTCGCCAAAAGTATCCCGATGTGTCGGTTCAATTACACGTTCATTCTACTCGCCGAACAGCGTGGAGTGTGGCAAATGGACAAGTTGATTTAGCAATTATTGGTGGTGAAGTTCCGGCTGAGTTACAAGAATCTTTAGATATTTTGCCTTATGCGGAGGATGAATTCGCGCTAATATTGCCCATCAATCATGCTTTTGGTAAGCTCAAGAGTATTCCCAAAGACGATCTGTATAAACTTAATTTCATCTCCCTCGATGCCCAATCGACAATTCGGAAAGCGATCGATCGAGTGTTAACCCGCTGTGGTATCGATCCTAACCGTCTAAAAATTGAGATGGAATTAAACTCGATCGAGGCAATTAAAAATGCCGTTCAAGCAGGTTTAGGTGCCGCCTTCGTCTCTTCATCAGCGATCGAACGGGAGCTAGAAAATGGTACTCTTCATCGCGTCTATGTCGATGATGTGGCGATCGAAAGATTGCTATCGGTAATTGTTAACCCTAATCGTTATCGCTCCAAAGCGGCTGAAGCTTTCGCTCAGGAAATTCTGCCGAGTTTCACAACCTATGCCTGGGATGCAGGTAAACTCTTCTCCAAGCGTGTCAAAGCCGAAATTGATATCGAAGCTGAGGAATTATCGGATTAAGATGGTTAGATTCCCTGTACGAATCTTGCCCCTTTCTCCTAAAACTTAAACCCTAAAGTCTACCCCGCCCCAATGAAATTAAGATCGAACCACCAACAACGAGAATTGCCCCAAGCATACCGAGTGGTGTAATCTGTTCTGGAGTGACCAATCCTGGTGCTAACCAAGCGGTTATCTCCATCGAGACAATCGTGAAAATTGGTGCTAAAGCAATAACTGCACTTACCCTTGAGGCTTCCCAATGTTGGAGTGATTCGGCAAAGCAACCATAGGCAATAACTGTATTCAAACCACAAAAAATTAACATTACCCATTCGATCGAGTTAAGCTGAATTAAAGTTGCTGGTTTGGCGAATATCCAGAATAACAATCCACATGCCCCATAAATAATCCACATAATATGAGTGGAATCAAGCTTGGTTAATAGTTGCTTTTGAATTAAAGCATAAACGACCCAACTAAGTGCAGCAACTATCAGCATAATATTGCCGGCAATATATCGATCGCTATCAGTAAATAATACTTTAAATTGCTCAAAAAAGAAGCCGATAAATCCAGTAATTAAAATACTTAAACCGATCCATTGATAGCGAGTATATCGTTCTTTAAAAATTATGATTCCGCCTAATCCTAAAAATACACCGGCTAGCTGAATCAAAACCTCTGCATGAGAAGGAGATGTGGCTTGTAACCCCGCAACAAAGAAAATATAATTCCCCGCTAACCCCAGAGTTGCGATCGCCAATAGATAAGTAGGTACCGACCTCAACTGAGTAATTTTAGGTAATTGTACTTGTCGAGCTAAGTAGCCACTCAGCAAGATAAATGCTGTAGCAAATCTAAACCAATTAATTGTATAAATATCTAATTTTGGCAAGATAATTGCTAGAGCGACTGGTACTAATCCCCACAAAATTGCGGTAATCAATGATAAGCTTAACCCCAATTTCCAGTTCCCTGTTGTCTGATGCAGTTCCATGAGGTTAGATGTCGATAAAATATTATTAGAGTTTATATCCTAACACCGATCGTCAAAGGATAAATTAACAGTAGAGGAAGATTAGATTAATGGATAATAATTTAGAGCTAGTTAAAATTATTGGCGATCAAATCAATAATTCTCCCCAGCAACAGATTACTTTTGCTGAGTACATGGAGTTAGTCTTATATTATCCGCAGTGTGGCTATTATGCCAGCAATACCGACTCTTCAGGGGAGATACCGCGCGAACGAATTGGTAAGAGTGGTGACTTTTTAACATCCCCACACCTAGCCAGCGATTTTGGTGAAATGTTAGCCATTCAACTACATCAGCTTTGGAAAATAATTGGATCGCCGCAGGTATTTAGTTTGATTGAAATGGGTGCAGGACAGGGTATATTAGCTGCGCAAATTTTGAAATATTCACAACAGGAATATCCTGATTTTTTCAATGCAATCGATTACATAATTATCGAGACGGCTTCAGCCATGATTGCCATCCAACAAGGAAGACTAAAATCTTTCCCTGTTCGCTGGTGTCAGTGGTCGGAGATCGATGATAATTCTATAGTTGGCTGCTTTTTGTCTAACGAACTAATTGATGCGCTACCAGTTCATCAGGTGGTAGTTGTTGAAGATAGGCTACAAGAAGTTTATGTGACTATCGGTGATAACGCTCGGATATTTAATGAAAAGATCGATCGTTTATCCACAGATCGATTAGCAACTTACTGGCAACTGAATAATATTAATTTGCTCAATGGCAAATATGCAGCAGGTTACAGAACAGAAGTTAATTTAGCAGCCTTAGATTGGCTCAAGACTGTCTCCAAAAAGTTGGAACGTGGATATATTCTATCGATCGATTATGGTTATAGTGCCGATCGCTATTACAATCCTATGCGCGATCGCGGAACCCTGCAATGTTATTATCAACATGCACATCATAACGATCCATATCTTAATCTCGGTCGTCAAGATTTAACCGCTCATGTAGATTTTACCGCGCTGCAAAAGCAGGGTGAGTTATTAGGCTTACATACTAGTGGGCTGCTTCAACAAGGGATGTTTTTAATGGCACTAGGTTTAGGCGATCGCATCGCCGCAGTTTCTAATCATAGTGGAGATCTTCAATCTTTACTCACTCGTCGTCAAAATCTCCACCAATTAATCGATCCGATGGGGTTAGGTAAATTTTGGGTGCTACTTCAAAGTAAGGGTTTAACCGATCCAGAGAGGGAAACTTTACCTCAAGGCTACTCAATCTAACAAGTTAATGTCAAAATCTCTGAAGTTAAGCTAACATAATTTCTGCGATAATTGTTAAGATATCCATATCTGTACTACCGATTACAGCAACTAATTTAGATGATTTCTATTCACTGGATGATCGCGATCGTCATAATTAGTGCCGTCAGCGCGATCGCTTTTCCACTCACGACTTATGCTACCACATTAGCTACTTTTGGAATTGCTCATGTTGCAATTGAGTTGCGATATATCGATAGTCGCTTTCATCAACAATTAGGTGGAAATATTGAGATTCGGCTATTATGGCTAGTCCTCTCGATCGCTATTTTACGTTGTTGCGCGATCTTTGGGTGGATCGACGTTCGGGTAGCACATCTTTTAGAACTGGGTTGTGGCTTAGGATTGGTACTATTAGCAACTCAGAATTTATATCGCCATAGTTGGCGAAATGGATCGATTGCGGCTATTATCGGGTGTTTATTGGGGATTGGAATTATCAAAGATCCGATCGCCACTTCAGTTATTTTTGCCATCTTTCATAATCTTACTCCCATTGGCTTTATCCTAGATCGCCAGGGATTTAGATCTAAACATGCTCGATGGATTGGGATGGCGATCTTTGGATTGATACCACTATTAATTTTGCTCTATCAATATTTCCCAATTATCAACCTACCCTTAGAAAAAAACATCAGTTATCTTAGTGCCTTTATTGCCCCAGCATGGCAGCAATCGTCGATCGCCTACCCACTTTTTTCGGCTGTGGCTTTTCTGCAATGTATGCACTATGCTGTCGTGATTGGCTTATTCTCGCAATGGACACCCAATCGAGCGGTAACACTGATCTCGTGGGTATCGACTAGATATTTTTATTGGCTATTGGGTGGAATTTCCATCTGTACCCTTGTTGCTTTCCAGCATTCATTTACTTTGACTCGTTCCTTTTATGGAATCGTAGCTAGTATTCATGCTTGGATCGAAATACCTCTATTATTGTTACTATTGCAACCGATAAAACAAAAGACCGAAAGTATAGGAACACAGATTAGCAGCGAAGGATAAACAGAGACTAGATCGCCATGAATATCTCATGGTCAATTTATATATCACAGCTTCTACAATCGCCACGCAGGTTTCCAGGCATAGCACTAAAATATTGAAACTAAAATATGGTGATAGATCGGTAAATAATTTCCATAAAATGGGATGAGTTACTAACGTACTTGCACTAGCAACTAAGATTAACGATCGCCATTTAAGTTGTCGAACTTTCCCCCAAATTCCGACAAAAAGAGCTTCGATCGCGATCGAAATTACCAACGCCATAAATTCTGCTCGATCGAACATGCCTTTCCCCCTTCCCCTTTCCAACCCACCAGAATCAAGATCGATCGAGTGGCACATAAGTCGCTATGCTAGAGCAGAACATGCTGAGAGAACGTGACATGAGCTTAGAATATCCCGAAAATTTACGTTATACCGATACACATGAGTATGTAGAGCTAACCGCAAGCATCGCCAAAATCGGCGTGAGTGCCTTTGCGGTAGATCAATTGGGAGATATCGTATTTGTCGAATTACCAGCAGTTGGCGAGACAATTACCAAGGGTAGTGCCTTTGGCACAATCGAGTCTGTTAAAGCTGTAGAAGATCTTAAAGCACCAATTAGTGGCACGGTAACTAAACGCAATGATGCCGCGATCGATGCACCAGAAATAATTAGCACCGATCCCTATACTGGTGGATGGCTGCTCGAAGTTCAAGTTGAGGGTGCCAATGAACTTGAAGGTACATTCTCAGCGATTGAATACCGTGCCAAAGTCGAAGGCGCGTAGGGCATACTAACCACAGAGGGCAGAAAAATTGACCAAATAGTCGATCCCTCATACCCAAGCTAGCGTAAATCTATTACAGTAAAGTCCAATATCTCTCACTAACTCGATTTCTATGACGCAATCTCTACCTCGATTTACTCGTGCAGCTAATCTAACCAGTGCTACTGCCGCTAACCCTTGGGCAGATGGTGAGTTTATTCAACGGCATATTGGACCACAACCCGCAGAAATCGATCGCATGTTGAGGGTATTGGGCGTAGCTAGCTTGAATGAGTTGATCGATCAAACAGTCCCCGCTGCGATTCAATTGAAGCAGCCACTAGAGATTGAGACAGTTCACAGTGAATATACTATTTTAAATAAGCTCAAGCAAATCGCCTCAAAAAACCAAATTTTCCGCTCTTATATCGGCATGGGTTATGCAAATTGCATCACCCCAACAGTTATCCAGCGCAACATTTTAGAAAATCCCGGTTGGTACACTCAATACACGCCGTATCAACCAGAAATTTCCCAAGGAAGATTGGAAGCCTTACTCAATTATCAGACCACGATTATGGATCTGACGGGGATGGCGATCGCGAATGCGTCTCTGCTGGATGAAGGCACGGCAGCAGCAGAAGCGATGAGTATGAGTTACGGGATTCAGAAGACTAAATTTAATACGTTCTGGATCTCGGAAGCTTGTCATCCCCAAACTATTGACGTAATTAAAACGCGAGCGATTCCCTTAGGCATTGAAGTCGTCGTTGGCGACCACCGTAATATAGATTTCAGTCAAGAAATTTTTGGGCTGTTATTGCAATATCCCGCTACTGATGGATCTATCCATAACTATCAAGATGTAATTGAACAAGCACACAAAGCTGGCGCAATTGTCACCGTCGCCGCCGATTTACTCAGCCTCACACTATTAAAACCACCTAGCGAATTCGGCGCAGATATCGTCGTCGGCAATACCCAACGGTTCGGGATACCATTAGGTTATGGTGGGCCACATGCTGCCTATTTTGCGACCAAAGATGCCTACAAACGGCAAATCCCCGGTCGATTAGTCGGCGTATCCAAAGATAAACGTGGTAAAACTGCCCTGCGGTTAGCCCTCCAAACCCGCGAACAACATATCCGCCGCGACAAAGCCACTAGTAATATTTGTACAGCCCAAGTCCTGCTGGCAATTATGGCAGGGATGTATGCGGTTTATCATGGCCCAGCAGGTTTAAGATCGATCGCCGAGCGGATTCACCATCTCACCACAGTTCTCGCAACTGGCTTAACTAGACTGGGTTACACAGTTGGGAATGAATCTTACTTCGATACGTTGAAAATCGGTGTTAATGGCAATGCTCAAGCTATCCTCGATCGAGCCGTTGCCCAACAAATTAACCTCCGCCACATCGACACCAATTCAGTCGGTATTTCCCTCGACGAAACCACCACCGCCGCAGACGTGATGGACTTATGGCGGATTTTCGCTGATGATAAAGCACCCGACTTCACCTACTCCGAAATCGATGCCAGCTTTTCGACAACTAGCATCGCCACCTCAACATTAGTCCGTACCTCCGAGTACCTGACTCACCCCGTCTTCAATATCTACCACTCCGAAACCGAATTGCTCCGGTATATCACCCGCCTGCAATCCAAGGATTTATCCCTCGCCCAAGCGATGATTCCCCTGGGTTCCTGCACCATGAAACTCAACGCTACCTCGGAGATGGTACCCGTAACCTGGGCAGAATTCGGCCAAATTCACCCCTTCGCACCCGTCGAACAGGCGCAGGGGTATCAAGTGTTATTTGCCGACCTCGAACGCTGGTTAGCCGAAATTACCGGATTTGACGCGATCTCTCTCCAACCCAATGCGGGTTCCCAGGGTGAATACGCTGGACTATTAGTCATCCGCGAATACCACCAACAGCGCGGCGATATCGATCGAAATGTCTGCTTAATTCCTCAATCTGCCCACGGTACCAACCCCGCCAGCGCAGTTATGGCCGGAATGCAAGTAGTCCCGATCGCCTGCGATAATGATGGCAATATCGACGTAGAAGACCTCCGTGCCAAAGCCACCAAACACGCGGACAAATTAGCCGCCCTAATGGTGACATATCCTTCCACCCACGGCGTATTTGAAGAGGGAATAGTCGAAATTTGCTCGATCGTTCACGAACATGGCGGACAAGTCTACATGGACGGTGCCAATCTCAACGCCCAAGTCGGTTTATGTCGTCCTGGTGACTTCGGCGCAGATGTCTGTCACCTCAACCTCCACAAAACCTTCTGCATCCCCCACGGTGGCGGTGGCCCCGGCATGGGTCCGATCGGTGTCATGGCGCATCTAGCCCCCTATCTCCCCACCCATAAAGTCATCCCGATGGGTGGCAAACAAGGCATCGGTGCAGTCTCCGCCGCCCCTTGGAGTAGCGCGAGCATTTTACCGATTTCTTGGGTCTACATCGCCCTCATGGGTGGTGCAGGTCTAAAATTAGCCACCGAAGTTGCCATCCTCAGTGCCAACTACATCGCAAAACGACTCGAAAATCACTATGCCGTCCTCTACAAAGGCACCAACGGCTTCGTCGCTCACGAGTGCATCCTCGACCTGCGGGAGTTCAAAAAGACCGCCGACATCGAAGTCGATGACATCGCCAAACGCCTAATCGATTAT
>JANPJH010000045.1:0-2371 GCA_031425415.1 Chamaesiphon sp. VAR_61_metabat_425
CGCGCACTGCTCCGACGGACCGATCGCATTCCCCAAGCCGCTAAACACAGCGAAATTCTTAATTATGGTTCGCTCACTCTAGTTCCAGAAAGATTTGAGGCAATTTGGCTGGGAGCCACGATTAAGCTGACACACCTCGAATTTGAACTGCTACACTGTTTACTCCAGCGACACGGGCAAACAGTGTCGCCTAGTGATATTCTCAAAGAGGTCTGGGGGTACGATCCGGATGATGATATCGAGACGATTCGCGTCCACATCCGCCATCTCCGCACCAAAATGGAACCCGATCCCCGTCGCCCCAAATATATTAAGACAATCTACGGTGCAGGCTATTGCCTAGAACTGCAAAACGAGCGCGAGGAAGAAAAAGCCTAGATTCGTCGATCGAGCATACTAAGTAGTGAAGAGCCACAATTTCAGTGCCAATTAAGCAGAGCTTCGACTTACTATTTTCCTCCTCTACATGATTCAGGCGGGGCAGTGGCATCCCATAAGTCGATTTTCACAGCAATTGGGATGATGTTAATCTTCTTTATCCTTGCGCTCTAGACGAATAACGCGCCTTTTCAATAATCGAGTTTGTCTGGCATTGTCAGACATCTCATAGTTAAGGTCATCGTTGTAAGACATCAGAGATTGAAATCCCTCACGGATGATTACATTCTGACTACCTTCCACACTATCGATCCGATGACGGAGGGCGATTACATCTTCCCGGATTGCATTGATGTTTTGATTCATAACAGTCATATTCTGCTGAATGAATTGGCGCAGTTCATCGAGTTGGGACTCTATTCGATCGAAACGTTCTTCTGACATATTCTTGAAATTAACTAACTAAACTTCGATCGGGTCGTAAATTACTTGCCCCTCGGAGGTAGGGATGATAAACCGCCGTATCAGCAGGTAGATTCGCGTGAATCAGAAATCGAATGCAGCGGGGGAGACTGCCTTCGACGTGCATCTGTTGCACATCCATCAAAGCTACATTACTCCAGTCGGGGCGATGGCGTCTGGCGATCGCGGCTGGAAATACGGCATCTAGATCTTTAGTTGCAGTAAAGATGACACTAACGATCCGATCGGGATCGAGGCGATTACGATATTCCAATTCCTGTAAGAGTTCTGTTACAGCCGCAGCGATCGCTTCTTCTGTATTTTCACTCGCTGTCGTTGCCCCTCGAATTGCCTTTACGTGCCACTCCACGCCATCACCCTCCGCAAAATTAACTTAAACTGATAGTACCCCATCGCCACTAGGGTCGATACAACCACAATGGTTGTCCACTAGTACTCAGTTCAAATTGTACCCAATCTGCAACCGATACTACGGTGGTTAATCCAGCAACTTGGTTTTGCAACAGTCTATTTACTAAGGGCTTGCGCTCTTCAATTGTCTGAAGTTTAGTTTTTTCTGGATCTAATCCGGCTAATTCTGCCGCCCACCGTCTGGCATCTTCTTCCGATCCCAATCGATCGACTACTCCAAATTCTACAGCTTGTTCGCCCGTAAAAATCCGACCATCGGCAAAGGTTTTCACCACCGCTGGATCGAGATGGCGGGATTCGGCGACTGTATTGACAAATTGCTGGTAAGTACTATCAATTAATTGTTGAAGAATCTGTTCCTCTGGGGCTGTCAACTCGCGATCGAAGGACAAAATATCCTTATAAGGACCAGATTTAATTACTTTAAACGACACACCCACTCGATCGAGTAATTTCTCTAAATTGTTGCCGCGCAGGATCACCCCAATACTGCCTGTGAGGGTGCCAGGATTTGCCATAATATGTGGCGCACCCATGCCGATATACACACCCCCAGAAGCCGAAATATTCCCATAACTAGCGACGATTTTGACCTTGGATTGCAGGCGTTGTAGTGCCCGATAAATCTCGTAGGAATCACCGACAGTACCCCCAGGGCTATCAATTCTCAATAGCAGGGCTGGATATTTTTGTTCTTCAACCAGTTTGAGTGCCTTCAGCACAGATTTGCGGGTACCACTCGCGATCGCTCCGGTGATTTCAATCCGAGCAATTTGTTTAGTAGCTTTCTGATTAAAGGGCCAAAACATAAATAGACGATGAGTTATGAATTTTAGGGATAGGGTATACCTATTTAGAAATTAGAGATAGCAGAGTTCGTGAAGAAAATATACAATTTGTAGAGAGCCGAAATTTAAGTATTCATGCAGTCAAAACAGCCCCTATCCTTTCTCAGCTTAACACCGATCCTCTTGGTCGCGCCCTTTTTCTTCTGGGGCACATCAATGGTAACGATGAAAGGCGTCATGCCTCACACCACGCCTTTGTTTATGGCAGGGATGCGGCTATTACCTGCGGGTATCCTGGTGCTGCTGGTGGC
>JANPJH010000046.1:0-33566 GCA_031425415.1 Chamaesiphon sp. VAR_61_metabat_425
CGACCTTCATTCCGCGCTTGGACGCAAGCTTCGAGCGCAACGCGGTTAGCAGTTGCACCAGGAGCGTTACCCCATGGGTGTCCAGCCGTACCACCACCAAACTGGAGGCAAGAGTCGTCACCGAAGATTTCCACGAGTGCAGGCATGTGCCATACGTGAATACCACCGGAAGCAACAGGAAATACTCCAGGCATGGAAGCCCAATCTTGAGTGAAGAAAATACCGCGTGAGCGATCTTCTTCGATATAATTTTCACGCATGAGGTCAACAAACCCCATAGTGATGCCTTTTTCGCCTTCAAGTTTACCAACAACGGTACCAGAGTGGAGGTGGTCCCCACCAGACATCCGGAGACATTTTGCCAGGACGCGGAAGTGAATACCGTGATTTTTTTGACGATCGACTACTGCGTGCATTGCGCGGTGAATGTGCAGTAGGATACCGTTTGCCCGACACCATTTAGCTAAACTGGTGTTAGCCGTAAAACCAGCAGTGAAGAAGTCATGCATGATGATCGGCGTACCGATTTCTTTGGCAAATTCAGCACGTTCCATCATGTCTTCGCAGGTAGGCGCAGTCACGTTGAGGTAGTGACCTTTAATTTCGCCAGTTTCTGCTTCAGCTTTCTCGATCGCTTCTTGAACGAACAAGAACCGATCGCGCCACCGCATGAAGGGTTGAGAGTTAATATTTTCGTCGTCTTTGGTTAAGTCTAGACCACCACGAAGAACTTCGTAGACTGCCCGACCATAATTTTTAGCAGATAAACCGAGTTTGGGTTTGATAGTACAACCTAACAACGGACGGCCATATTTATTTAATTTATCGCGCTCAACGGTGATACCGTGAGGAGGACCTTGGAAGGTCTTGAGATAAGCAACAGGAACGCGGATGTCTTCTAACCGAAGAGACCGTAAGGCTTTAAAACCAAACACGTTACCTACGAGAGATGTTAAGAGGTTGGTTACAGAACCTTCTTCAAATAAATCTAAAGGATAGGCAATAAAACAAAAATATTGATTATCTTCGCCTTTAACAGGCTCAATATGATAGCAACGACCTTTGTACCGATCGAGGTCGGTTAGGAGGTCAGTCCAGACAGTTGTCCAGGTTCCAGTCGAGGACTCAGCGGCTACTGCTGCTGCGGCTTCTTCTGCTGGTACTCCAGGCTGAGGACTCATCCGGAAGGCTGCCAGAAGATCTGTGTCCTTGGGAGTGTAGTCGGGTGTGTAATAAGTCAAACGGTAGTCTTGTACACCAGCTTTGTAACCAGCGTTAGACTGTGTTTGAGTTTGCGCGTAAGCCATAGATTTCTTACCTTCAGGAACCAGTTGACGTTTCTTATTCAGTTCATACTATATCAGCAAGTGGATAAGTTTTACTTCGGATCTTTTTGTGGGAGTTATAAGAGGATTTTATATGGTTACCATCGACGGGAGCAAATCTGGGGTAATTTGCGGGGAATCCTTACTAATTAACCGATCCCGTGAGAATTCAGGGGCACAAGAAAGTAGTTAGTGCCAAAATATAACTACAGTCAGAGCGAAATATTTGTTAACCTTTTCGGTGCGATAGGTATTAGTACTTAGCAAAAAGGGTACCCATCAGCAGGTACCCCAGCAGAGATGATTTTAGGTGAAATTTAGACTTTCTTAGGTGACAGTAGCATCATCATGTTACGACCTTCTTTCTTCGGAAATTGCTGAACTTCAGCAACTTCTTTGAGATCGTCTGCCATTCGTTTGAGGACTTTTTCGGCCAAGTCGCTATGCTGAATTTCACGACCCCGAAAAGTAATCGTCGCCTTGACTTTATCGCCAGACTTTAAGAATCGATCGGCTTGAGTAACCCGCACTTGGTAATCATGTTCCTCGATCGTATACCGCATCTTGACTTCTTTGACTTCTGCGGTATGCTGCTTCTTCTTCGCTTCGCGAGCTTTCTTTTCTAATTCAAACTTATATTTCCCGTAGTCCATGATCCGGCATACAGGGGGGTCAGCTTTGTCACTAACGAGAACCAAATCTAATCCATTCGCATCCGCTATCGCTTGCGCCTCTTGCGGCGTAAGAATCCCTAATTGCTCGCCATCACTACCGATCGCGCGAATCGTAGGGAACCGGATACGTTCGTTGATTTGAGGAAGATCGCGGGTGCGTCTTTTTTCGATTATGGGGGATTTAATAGCTATGGGAGTTTCTGGTGGGTAAGTGGATGGTTTTCCTCAATCGCAGCTTAGGTGCAAAATCGGTTAAAACTAAATAACAATTGTTATTTAGCTTGGTTTATCTATTCTACCCAAGTTCTGAATGAGTGAAAGTAAAGTTTAATATATTTTTAAGGGAGTTGGGAGTTAGGCGTTGGGAGTTGGGAGAGAAGAGCTATCCTTTTCCCATTTTCCCTAAAGCCGAAAGCCCAAAGCCTAACCCCTAATTTTATGGAACGTGTAATGTCAAATACTTGGCACCAACGGGTGGGAAATCAACGAGATTGGGTGTGGCGGGGTTGGCAAACTCGATACACCTATCAGCGGTGTGCAGTGGCGGAGGCAGAATCTGCGCCAGTTTTGCTGCTACACGGCTTTGGTGCATCGATCGGGCATTGGCAGCACAATCTGGAATTTCTGGCCACTCATCATACTGTGTATGGACTCGATCTAGTGGGTTGGGGTGGGAGCCGAAAACCCAAGATCGAATATACGATCAATCTGTGGGTAGATCAAGTGTACGATTTTTGGCAGACATTTGTGGGTCAACCGATGATTTTAGTTGGTAATTCGATCGGTTCGCTCGTGGCTTTGGTGGCGGCGGCTAGACATCCAGAAATGGCCGTTAGCACGATCATGGTTAGCTTACCAGATTTGTCAGCTGAACAGGAGATGATTCCTCGATCGATCCAACCCCTGGTAAATGGTCTCAAGCGGTTAATTCTTAATCCGCCGTTACTGCACACCTTATTTCGGTTTGTCAGCCAGCCCAAGGTGGCTCGTAAGTGGGCGCAGATTGCCTATTTTAACCCCGATCGAGTCACAGACGAATTAGTCGATATTTTCTTGACTCCTGCCCAGGAACGAGAGGCTGCAGCGGCGTTTGTGAAGATTATGCAGGGGATGACTAGTAGTAATTTTTCGCCAAATATTCGGAAGCTGTTACCGGAGATGACAATTCCGATGCTGTTGATTTGGGGTTGTGAAGATCGGATGATTCCGGCGGGAACTGCGAATATTCTGCTGCAACTCAATCCCCGATTGGAACTCGTCAACTTAGAAGCAGCCGGTCATTGTGCTCATGATGAGATGCCCGATGAGGTAAATAAGATCGTCCGCAATTGGCTCGATTCCCCACTGGTGAACCAAAACCAGCCGGAGATGCCCCTTGCTTCAGCTTTGCCATCGACTCTACCCATTCGCTGACAATGCTGAGGTAGGGGAGAACCAAAACCTCTCCCCTGTGCTGGTTTTCTAGCCTACAGTAACTTGGTCGATGCTGACATCGGTAGTACCAGAAACACCACTAGCTAGCTCGACCATGCGATCGAGGATTTCTTGGCTGGGGACAGCACCTTTCAAGACCACACTACCACCAGTTTGGGCAACCCAGAGTGTATCTATATCTGTGACGGCGGAATCTTCATCGAAAGCTAGGGCAACTCTTTTGGCTAAACCGCTCTGGTCATATTCACCATTGAGACCGAGACGTTCTGGATCGATGTCACCACCACTAGTGGGATCGGTTTCGGTGGGGGCTGGATTGACTTCGGCATTAGCTGGTTTTTCCATGCCGAAGATTTTTTGTAAGAAACCCATAATTGCGATACTCCATCTAAAGAAAATACACCTTCCCCATTATGCTAGGTATCTCTTCGGAAGAACGCAGATAATTACAAAATTTTTAAGATTTTGTGACAATCAAATTTGTGAGAGAATATAAGGCTGTGTCTAAATAGTAGCTGTTAGTTAGCTCGATCGAACTATAATGAAACATACCCTATCTGTTTTGGTTGAAGATGAAGCTGGAGTTCTGACTCGGATTGCGGGGTTATTTGCTAGGCGCGGATTTAATATCGAGAGTCTGGCAGTAGGTCCCGCCGAACAAGAAGGTCGATCGCGGGTGACAATGGTGGTGAATGGCGATGACCACTCGATCGAACAATTGACCAAACAGTTGTACAAGCTAGTCAATATTCTGAAAGTGTTAGATATTACGGACATTCCTTGTGTGGAGCGGGAATTGATGCTGCTGAAGGTCAATGCTAGTAGTACGCATCGATCGGAAATTATCGAGTTAGCCAATATTTTTCGAGCGCGGGTGGTCGATGTGGCTGAAGATGCCTTAACACTGGAGGTCGTTGGCGATCCTGGTAAAATTGTGGCGATTGTCCAAGTCTTGCAGAAGTTTGGGATCAAAGAGATTGCCCGCACTGGCAAAGTCGCGCTCTCGCGAGAATCTAAAGTTAACACTGAGTCGTTAAAACTCTAGGTAATCATCATCTCAGTGGTGGCTGGTAACTTATCTAGGGCTAGCCATTATTCGGGCATAACTCTCTAGCAGATTATGCTATAATTTTGGCAATCATAAAATAAATGTTAAAATTATTTTGATTACTGCGTCTGTATACTCAGACAAATTTTATTGAAGTAGTACTATCTGTTTGGCCGGAACGATCGAAGATATGCCAGATATGGAGTCTGCTCGAACTTAGGCTAGGATGAACTGCACGAGTTAATTAATCAGTGCCTAGATCGAAATATTTTGGCTGATTTCTAGCATTCTTAGTGAGTGTAAACTATTTTGTCTGCTCCTCTCACAATTGTAATTTTGACTGACGATGCAGATCTATCCCCGTTATTGGGTCAGTATCTAAGTCCAGAGCGTTATGTCCTGCAATACTTTACCAATCAATCAGAGTTTTTAGCTCATATTGAAATAGGTAAATACGAACCAGATTGCCTCGTATTTTATGCTCATACTCAATTCATCCCAGTTATCAATCATCTCTACAATCGCGGGATAATTCTGCCATTGGTGATGATTCAAGGGCAGGCTCAACAGCGCGATGCAGGCATTAGCGATCGTCAGGTGAATAAGCCCAGTAGCCCTAGCCGTTATATTTATCAACCATCCGAGGTAATTTTAGCAGTTGCGGATCTAGCAGAAATTGCGGTGGCAATTGACGAAGCCATTACCAAGTTTTTGAATTTAACGCCAGTTATGCCAACATCAGAGGATGCTCAATTCACCGAAATCAAGATCCCCGTCTCCAAACCCAACTTTCTGCTACAGCAACAACAACGTCTAGCGGAAAAACTCAAAGAGCGGCTGGGTTATCTGGCAGTCTACTATAAGCGCAATCCTCGCCAATTTTTTCGACATCTCGATCGCCAACAAAAACAAGAGCTACTCGACCAGTTAAGATCGCAATATCGCCGAATTGTGCTGGCATATTTTGCTGAAGATGGTCAAATCAATGACACGATTGATGAATTTGTCAGTTCAGCCTTTTTTAGCGATCTTTCTGTTTCGGAAATTGTCAAGATTCACATGGAATTGATGGAAGAATTCGCCAAGCAGCTAAAATTGGAAGGACGCAGCGAAGAGATTTTGCTAGATTACCGTCTGACGTTGATCGATATCATTGCCCATTTGTGTGAAATGTATCGCCGTTCTGTCCCCCGCGAAATGTAGTACCGATCAAGCCGATCGACTATTAATGTAACAACTAAGCTATCGGCTAGGCAGCATTCACTGTCCAGATTTTAGGCGGTTTTGATGTTATGAATATTTGTACCAGCCTATCTGCGCCATTAATTAACCAACTCTCAACATAAATTATGACTCCCTTGATGAAAACCTATGTGCTAAAACTGTATGTTGCAGGAAGTACACCTAACTCAGTCAGAGCACTGCGAACTCTAAAGAATATCTTAGAAGAAGAGTTTAAAGGGGTATATGCCCTTAAAGTAATTGACGTATTAAAAAATCCCCAGTTAGCAGAGGAGGATAAAATTTTGGCTACCCCGACACTATCAAAGGTTTTACCGCTACCCGTGCGGAAAATTATTGGTGATTTATCCGATCGAGAAAAAGTATTAATCGGGTTAGATTTGCTGTATGAAGAGCTATCCGAACGCGATGGAGATTTCTAAAGATTATAAATTTTCAACGCTTACTGCGAGTATTTTAATTTTACCTTGTCTGTCATAGATATATTATAAACTACCTAGTTTGGCTAATAGAATATTTCAAAAATTTTAGATATAAAAACTTTTTTAACTCTTAAACTGTTTACTTAGCACCTTTTTGATATTGCCGCGATGACCAGTATTAATCAATCAGTAGAATTGCCGCCAAATCCACTAGGTGTGCAAAAGATTCGCACAATGATCGAGGGATTTGATGATATCTCTCATGGTGGATTACCCGTTGCGAGAACGACGATCGTTAGTGGCACATCAGGGACAGGGAAAACCATGTTAGCTGTCCAATTTCTCTATAATGGGATTCACCACTTTGACGAGCCTGGCATATTTGTAACCTTTGAAGAATCGCCTGCAGATATTATTAAAAATGCCCATAGTTTCGGCTGGGATCTGCAAAAATTGATCGATGATGGTAAGTTATTTATCCTCGATGCTTCTCCCGATCCCGAAGGACAAGAAGTTGTCGGCAATTTCGATCTCTCTGCATTGATCGAGCGGATCAACTATGCAATTACCAAGTATAAAGCCAAGCGGGTGTCGATCGATTCCGTTACGGCGATTTTTCAGCAATATGATGCCGCATCTGTTGTTAGACGGGAAATCTTCCGCCTGGTAGCACGGCTCAAGCAAATGGGTGCCACCACTGTAATGACGACCGAGCGCGTCGAAGAATATGGCCCAGTTGCCCGGTTTGGTGTGGAAGAATTTGTCTCGGATAATGTAGCCATCGTCCGCAATGTCCTCGAAGGCGAACGCCGCCGAAGGACGATCGAAATCCTCAAGCTCAGGGGTACAACCCACATGAAGGGCGAGTATCCATTTACGATTACGAATCATGGGATCAATATCTTCCCATTAGGAGCCATGCGCCTCACCCAGCGGTCTTCAAATGTGCGAGTGTCATCGGGAGTCAAAGCTCTCGATGAGATGTGTGGTGGGGGTTATTTCAAAGACTCGATTATTTTGGCGACAGGTGCCACTGGCACGGGCAAAACCCTACTCGTGAGCAAGTTTATCCAAGAAGCTTGCCTAACCGGAGAGCGAGCGATTTTATTTGCCTATGAGGAATCGCGAGCGCAGTTGTCGCGGAATGCTTATTCCTGGGGGATTGATTTTGAGGAATTGGAACGCCAAGGATTGCTAAAGATTTTGTGTACTTATCCAGAGTCAGCCGGATTGGAAGATCATTTACAAACGATTAAGTCCGAAATCGCTGAGTTCAAACCTGCTCGAATTGCGATCGATTCGCTCTCAGCTTTGGCGCGGGGGGTTAGTAACAACTCCTTCCGGCAGTTTGTAATTGGGGTGACAGGTTATGCCAAACAGGAAGAAATTACGGGTTTCTTTACCAATACTTCCGATCAGTTTATGGGATCGCACTCGATTACTGATTCCCATATTTCGACGATTACCGATACGATTCTGATGCTTCAGTATGTGGAGATTCGGGGTGAGATGGCGCGGGCACTTAATGTATTCAAGATGCGCGGTTCTTGGCACGATAAGGGTATTCACGAATACACAATTAGTAAGGATGGACCAGAGATTAAGGATTCGTTCCGCAATTATGAAGGAATTATCAGCGGTTCGCCTAGTCGAATTAGTGTGGATGAAAAATACGAACTATCACGGATTGTGCGGGCTGTGAGTGATAAGTCTGATGGGATCTAGGACTTCTTGAAACATAAAGGGCTGACAATATCCACCCCATAGTGCGTCTGATATTAAGGTATTAGATTTTAGATTTCCGGAACGGCTAGTTTTGCTAGTGTATTAAAAAGGAAATGAGTTTTGACCTAAAGCTCTATTCTCTAGCCCGAAATGGGTACACTAATGCGAATAATGGACTAGCTCAGACTTATGGCGACAGAACTGGCAATTAGGACGGAAGACTTAACCAAGCAATTCGATCGACATGTTGCCGTGCATGGGGTAGACTTGGCTGTGCAAGCGGGGGAAGTGTATGGGTTAATCGGGCCGAATGGTGCGGGTAAAACCACCCTCATGCGAATGCTAGCCGCTGCTGAAGAGCCAACCCAAGGCGAGATCCATATTAATGGCGAACGGTTGTTACGCGATTGCAGTAATGCCAATCTCAAGCGGTTTTTGGGCTATCTTCCCGACGATTTCCCTTTGTATGATGACTTGACGGTTTGGGATTATCTCGATTATTTTGCTAGGCTGTACAAATTGACAGCCGAGCGTCGTCAGCGACGGTTGTATGATGTGTTGGAGTTGGTACAACTGAGCACGAAGCGCAATAGTAAAATTGCTACGCTCTCGCGGGGGATGAAACAGCGATTGAGTCTGGCGCGGACAATTATTCACGAACCGATTTTACTACTTTTAGATGAGCCAGTATCGGGATTAGATCCGATCGCCAGGATGCAGTTTCGCCAGATTATTAAGACGCTCCAGGAAGCAGGGATGACGGTACTGATTTCATCCCATGTCTTGAGCGATTTAGCTGAACTCTGTACATCGGTGGGGATTATGGAGTTGGGCTTTTTGGTAGAGAGTTGTCGGTTGCAAGATCTCTATCAACGGCTGAGTCGTCAGCAAATTCTGATTAGTACCTTGGGGGATTTGGAAGTGCTCAGACGCGAACTAAAAGCTAATTCACTGGTTGCAGAAATCGAGCCATTAGTGGGAACTAATCAAGTCAGGGTAGGATTTTCAGGCACGGAGGAAGATGCAGCGGAGTTGTTGAGATCGCTAATTCATGCTCAGTTACCAATTACTAATTTTCAGTGTACGCAAGAAGATTTGGAAACCATTTTCTTGAAGTTGGGACATCAGCAAGCTTCTTAGTGATTCAATTCAACCACAGAGACGCGTGAAGAGAGCAAAGAAATAAATGATTTTTGATAGATTGACTGATTAATGAAAAATATTAGTTAGTCGAAATATTAGCGAGAATAAATCTTGATTAGGGAGGATAAATATTATGAGGTGAATCAACTAAATCTAAACTCTGACAAATAATTTATATCTTATTCTAGGTGAACTGTAATCATGCTAAATAATTTAATCGATCGAGTGGGTGACTGGAATCCGCAGATCTTCCGAGAACTCAAAGAACGGTTGACGCTCAGAAATCTGGGAATTACTAGCGTCTCATCGGTATTAATTCAAGGATTTGTCTGGTTTTACTTTGATAGTCAGCTTCCGGTTGCCAATCCGCACATTAAGGAAACTTACAATCGTTATTGTCGCCCCCCGTTGAGTGAAAAATATTCACAGATGTGTTCGCTGAATGCGTTTGGTGAATTTAATGTCAATTGGCAACAATGGTGGTCGGATATTTTCCTCTGTTTAAGCTGGATTTTACCCATGGGATTGATTTTAGGATCGGTCTATCTTTTAGTTGCCGATCTGATCCAAGAAGAAAAGCGCGGTACTCTAAACTTCATCCGGCTCAGTCCTCAATCAGCACGCACCATTTTTATCGGTAAAATTCTCGGTGTGCCAAGTCTAGTTTATCTAGCCGCAGCCTTGATGCTGCCATTTCACCTATTCACCGGGATTAATGCTGGCGGTAGTCTGCCACTATTCGCCGCTTGGTATTTAACGATCGGATCGCTCTGGTTTCTGCTATCTAGTGCTGCGACACTCTATGTCCTGCTCGGGGGTGTCCAAGCAATTTTGACAGCCATCGCTGTTGCCTACCCTATTGGGATGCCACTTATCGCGATTAATGCACTGACATCTGCAACCATTAATCAGGATGAATGGTTAACCCGAACGAGTGAGAATATATCCTGGTTTTGGCTGCCAATTGCTGGGAGTGCGATTTGGTTTGATGCGTTTGCGATCGGTTGTTGTTTGGTAGCCAGTTATTGGGTGTGGCAAGCCTTGGAGCGTCGTTATCTCAACCCCACTGCGACAATCCTCAGTAAGTCTCAGAGTTATCTTGCTAATCTTGTTTTACAAGTTTGGTTTGCGGGTTTTGCCATACCATTAATTCCTCGTGCAGTTTACTACAAAGAAGGCTCGATCGTGTCAATGGCGATCGCCGATTGTATGGCATTATTCTTATTGATTCCGCTGCTATTGCCCAGTAAGCAAGCATTACAAGACTGGAGTCGCTATCGGCGAGAACGTGTGACTCACCAAGGACGCAAGTTTTGGCAACGGGAATTGGTACAAGATTTGATCCGTAACGATCGAAGTCCCGCACTGCTGGCGATCGCGATTAATATCGGTATGGCGATCGCTCTATGGATACCTGTCGCGTTATGCTCATTCAGCAGTGTGAGTGAAGGAAGCCGATTTGTAGCTGGGTTGTGTGTGGCTACAAGTCTAATTCTGATCTATGCCGCGATCGCGCATTGGAGTCTATTTTTCAATTTCAACAACAAAAAGCGCAATCTGTGGATTGTGGCGATTGTGGCTGGCGTAATGTTATTACCGCTAGTTGGAGCCTTCCTCCTATCGCCTAATCGCACTCCAACTGGACTTGCCGCGATTTTTCTATTATTTTCACCCTTTGCTCCACTGGGTATTATTAACCTATCTGGCGGCACAATTTTAGCTACTTTTGTGGCACAGTTGGCACTATTGGCAGGTCTAACCCGACAGTTACAGCGGAAGCTGCAAATTACCGGACAGTCTCAAACTAAGGGGTTGGCTACCAACGGTTAGAAGTTTAGCGTAACTTCTAAAATTAAGGGGAAGGGCAATCGATAAATTGCCTCTCCCCTTAGTAATTTCTTCAGTGCTAAGCGGCGCAACTCCCCACTTCCAAGACTATTAGTTCACGATCCTTCTACTAGCGTCGGTTTGACTGAATCGGCTAATTTCTTCAGCAAGTTAGGAATCTGACTGATTTTCTTCGCCACTGGAATTTTTGCCCGCTTGTAAGTCTCAATCCGTTGCTGAATCGTGTCTCCATCGTAGATTGGTTTAGAGAGGGTATGACTGAGCACGATCGCCGCATCTGTCAGGGGTTTGGGTGTATTTGCATGAATCCCCGCCAAATAAGCAACAATTGGTTTTCCCTGTTGTTGTCCGAGGAAATAAGCCGCTGTAGAAGCCTCTGATTCCCAGCAAATATCGCCAACAAGGACGATCGCTTCAGTCAGGGGATCTAATTGCAACCACTCCAGCCAGCGGCGGCAAGAGGAGCCTACGAGCTGATCGCTACCGATATGAATGACGATCGATTGACCCAGATTAGCTTGATTGAGAACGCTGGCAATTTCCGCAGTTAAGCTTTGATTGCGACTGACGATCGCCACTTTGCCTGGGCTAAACAATTGCGGCTGATAGATCCCTAGTAATAATCGACTGGGAACGAGAATTCCCGTACTCCCCGAACCGAGAATTAATGTGTTGGTAACACTTGCTTGTCGCCAGAGTCGGATTAGATCTAACGGTGGTACGCCTCGCGTCACAATTATCAGTTGTTGAATCCCTGCTGAGATTGCTTCTAGAGCAGCGTCTAAGACCTCATAAGCAGGCACGAAAATCAGACTGGTGTCGATCTGACCTAATTCCGCTTGAGCCTGTTCTACCAAGTCAAAGATCGGCAGATCGCCAAATTTTTGACCACCCTGTCCTGCACCCACAATTCCCACGATATTCGTGCCATAGACTTGCATTCGCTGGATTGCCGATCGAGCGAGGGGGTTTTCTAGTCCTTGAATCAGAACGCGACTGTTAAGTTGGAGGTCGATGGTCATGGAGTTAGGGGAAAGGGAAAGGGGAAAGGGGAAAGGGGAAAGGGGAAAGCGAAAGAGCCAGACGCTTACGTTCTAAAGCCCAAAGCCTAAAGCCTAACCCCTAAACTACTGTTTGGCGATCGTTAACGTTTGAGAAATGGCTCGATCGAGATCGGTGATGAGTTTGACTGATAATGGTAGCAAACCTGCTAGTACATCTCGATCGTGTTCTAAGACCCGCCAGATAATTGTCAAATTTTGATGATGGGGGAGATATTGCAGCACTTGTTGACAACTGTCGAGATCGCTACCCATGAAATTTATCAATAAAACATCTACAGTCGATGACTGGATGCGATCGATCGCAATTTGAATCTCGTTGGTATGTGCCGGATTGACGACGATACATTGAGCCACCTGACCCCCACCTTGGGCGATTCCATCCAACATCGCCAAGGCTAAACCCGTGCCACTACAGAGAATGCTGATATTCCCATTGCCAGTAAACAGGGGGGATAATGTTTGCAAGCGATCGCGGGCAACATCCTCAACCTGCCATTGTTGTAAGTGTGGATGTCTGCCCACCGCATAACGATTGACGCTGACTTTGCCGTCGAGTGCCATTACGGCACCCTGTTTATCGATGCCCAGGGGATTGATCTCGACTAAATCTAGATCGTGAGATTGCATCAAGCAATACATTTTTTCAATAATATCGCTCACTGCCAGCATCAAATCTCCATCAAGTCCCATTTTCAGCGCGAGTCGCCGCGCATAAAAAGGTGAAAATTCGTCATAGACAACTACCTGCTGAATTTGATTCAAAACAGCATTAATATTCATCCCTCCATCACTCGATCCCAGCAACACTGGACGACAGGCTAACCTGTCGATGACGATCGCCAGATAAAATTCCTGACTGGTGTTATATTTAGCCTCAGCTAAGAGAACTTGAGGATACTCGCCAAAAATTGGCAAATTAAAGATCGTCCGTGCCGCCGCGATCGCATCGATAGTATTCTCAACAAATCTAATCCCGCCAGCTTTCCCGCGATTGCCGACACTAACCTGTGATTTTAATACTACCGGATAGGGAATCCGCAATGCTTTGAGATCCGTCGGTCGATCGATCCGCTGGGATGGTAATACCGGAATCCCAATCTGCCTGAATAATTCTTTCGCTTGGTATTCTAGTAAATCCATTGAACTTAATCCTTAGCCGGAGCCTCCACCTTGAATTGCCCATCAGCACTAGTTGTCACTTTACCACCAAGCGATCTGATTTCGACGATCGCTCTTTTCATCACAGATTCATCTACTGCACCAGTTAAAACCATATTCCAAGCATCAAATTGAGCCTGTTTGCTATTGGGGTTGCGCGCCAGGTAATTGGCGGTATTTTGGGAAATTCGGGCAACATTTTGACCTTCAGAATCGGGATACTGTCTTGCCCATTCAGCCGCAGTCAGCATCGAACGTCTGGCATCCGGCACTCTCCCTAAAAATAATAACTCATCTACAGCCTTCAGTCTCCAGGCAAAGTAGCCGCGATCGGGCACTCGTGGTGAAAATGATTTTAAACCGCGATCCATCAACTCAACGGATTTTTCTGGTTGTCCAGCATAGATTGAGGCAGTATTAGAGAGATAGTAATAAGCATAAAGGAATCGGGGGTCGCGATCGAGAATAAGATCGAAATAATCGATCGCCGCCCCATAACCAGCTTGATTGCGCGCTTCAGTATCACCAAAGTACTGAAGAAAATCTATGTAATACCAGTTAGCGACCAGGTTCTTGAACCCAAAGCTGGGCAGGCTTTTAATTAAGGATAGTTGAACTCTAGTTTTGGTTTCCTGCCGTTGGAAATCCGCTTTACTCAGATTCTTGTCTTGATCCTTGAGGGCATCTAATTGCGGAATTTGGAGTGAGACAGCTAGCGTAAATGCAGCAACAGTACAGGCTATTCCGCCTACCTGTTGCCAAACTAGTGCAACTTTTGTACTTAATTTATCCTTAGCGGAAGCAGGTATAGATAGTGACATAGATTAGCTAACTTTTAGACAAAATGATAGTTAACAGCCGAAAATTGGTAACTTTAAAGAAATAGCTCTAGCGTGACTACGCGCGAGCGCAGCACAGATCGTCACAGGGAGCCTCTACAAACGATGGAACGCAGTAAATTAAGTAAAGTGTTAATCCTCCTGTCTGGAGTTGCCTTCTTAGGCTCCAGTGTGGCTGGCATCGGTGGATTGATTGCCAGTTCGCTCAACCAACCCGCAGCCGAAAGTAAGGCTGCTCAATCTCAGGATGCCCAACTTCAAGCCCAAGAGAAAGGTTTCCTCGGCGTTTTAAAAAGAGAACCGAATAATCCCACAGCACTACGTGGCGCGATCGAAATTTGGCGCATCCGCATCAATCAAGGGGATGCTCAGGGCGTGAAAAAGACGATCGAAGGGCTGGTGAAAGCTAATCCCCAAAACAAACAATATAAAGAGTTAATGATGGCGATCGATAAAACGATCGCTGAGACTAAAAATGTGGGTACTCTAACGACAACCGAGCAAAAGCAATCGCCGAAACCTTCTAAGTAGTTGCTATGAACGGTTTAGTTTTTAACCATCAATTTGTTCTATGAAAGTCGTTCTCTTAGCAGGTGGTTTAGGTACACGTCTCACGGAAGAAACAGAAATTCGCCCCAAACCAATGGTCGAAATTGGCGGTCGGCCAATCCTCTGGCATATCATGAAACACTATGCCCATTATGGATTTCAGGAATTTCTAGTGGCATTGGGATATAAAGGTGAATATATCAAACGCTACTTTCTGGATTACTACACTCTCAATGGGAGTATGACAATCGATCTAGCCACCGGTGGAATTCAACCCCAAGTCAAAGAGTGCGAAAATTGGAAACTCCATCTGTTAGATACCGGATTGCAAACAAATACTGGGGGACGACTCAAACGATTGGAATCCTATATTGGTGATGAAACTTTCATGATTACCTATGGAGATGGGGTCAGTAATATCGATCTCCAGAAATTGCTAGAATTTCACAAGTCCCACGGTAAATGGGTGACGGTGAGTGCTGTCCGTCCGCCAGCAAGATTTGGTGGATTAGTATTAGAGGGCGATTTCGTTGCTAATTTCACCGAAAAACCTCAGGCTGGAGAGGGTTGGATCAATGGTGGATTTTTGGTGATGGAACCCCAAGTTTTTAAATACTTAACGAACGATAGTGCGGGGTTAGAAGTTGAATTATTAGAACGGTTAGCAGTAGATGGACAGTTAGCTGCTTACCGCCACTATGACTTCTGGCAATGTATGGATACTCTCCGTGATAAATATAACTTAGAAAATTTCTGGCAACGTGGCAATCCTCCTTGGAAAGTTTGGGAACAATAAGTGAGTGGATTGGTGTTTCAGGTGGGGAAGTGAGCAATGAGTTTAAGTGATAGTTTTTGGGACAATCGACCCACATTAGTAACTGGCGCAACTGGGTTGCTTGGTGGTTGGTTGGTGAAGCGGTTATTGCGTTTAGGTGCAGATGTTGTCTGTGTGATTCGGGATTCGGTACCTCAATCGGAACTGATTCGTTCTGGGGCGATCGATCGGGTGAAAGTAGTGCGTGGAGATGTGTGCGATCGAGTCTTCCTCGAACGGGTATTAGGAGAATATGAAATCGATACAGTAATGCACCTAGCCGCCCAGACAATCGTCGGAATTGCCAATCGGAATCCAATTTCGACTTTTGAGACTAATATCGCGGGTACGTGGCAAATGCTGGAAGCTTGTCGCCATAGTCCGACAGTGAAGCAAATTGTGATGGCTTCCTCGGATAAGGCTTATGGTGACTGCGATACACTCCCCTATGTAGAAACTACTCCCCTCCAAGGCTTACATCCCTACGATGTCAGTAAATCCTGTGCTGACTTAATTGCCCAAGCTTACGGACATACATATAATTTACCTGTCGCAATTACCCGCTGTGGCAATTTTTATGGAGGTGGCGATTTAAATTGGAATCGAATTATTCCTGGTACGATTCGATCGATCCTGCGTGGAGAGGCTCCGATAATTCGGTCTAATGGTAGTTATATCCGCGATTATATATATGCTGAGGATGGTGCGGCGGCATACATGTTACTCGCCGAACAATTGGCAACTAATACTAGTTTGTATGGGCAAGCTTTTAATTTTTCTAATGAGACTCAAATTACTGTTTTAGATTTAGTCGCTAAGATAGTCGATCTAATGGGTTTTGATCGATATCCGATTGTTCAAAATCAAGCCAATAATGAGATCCAACATCAATTTCTCGATGCAACTAAGGCAAAAGAGATTTTAGGTTGGACACCTGAATTTACACTCGATCGAGGATTGGAAAAAACGATCGTCTGGTATGAAAATTCCCTCGACTCGCAACAACAAAGACGAGAAGACACATCTGGATCGCTAATCGATTATGCCACGATTGCCCAAGGCAGACCACAGGTCATCGAGAAATTATCTTTGACAAGTCTATCTATTCAACAACAAATCGTCCATAACTAAGCGATTTATCCATTACAACTTTTCAAATTCTTAGAGGACTGATAATAAAATGGATAGAAAATCAGAATTGCGATCGCAGATTTTAACACTCGTCGCCGAATATCACCAAGAAGCATTTCCTAAAAAAGACTTTATCCCTGGATCTTCAGCGGTTCCCGTCTCTGGCAAAGTATTTGATGCAACTGAACTACAATATTTAGTAGATTCTTCTCTAGATTTCTGGTTGACAACAGGTAGATTTGCTGCCGAGTTCGAGCGAAAATTGGCTGACTGGATTGGTGTCAAACATTGTGCGCTCGTTAATTCTGGTTCTTCTGCTAATTTAGTGGCTTTGACAGCTTTAACTTCGCCTCAATTAGGCGATCGGAGATTGCAACCTGGAGACGAGGTTATTACCGTAGCGGCTGGTTTTCCGACTACAGTAAATCCAATTTTTCAAAATCAATTAATTCCGGTATTTGTAGATATTAAGTTGCCTACTTATGATATTGACATTACCCAGCTAGAAGCGGCACTATCTCTAAAGACTAAGGCAATAATGATTGCTCATACTTTAGGCAATCCCTTTAACTTGGCTGGAGTAATGCAGTTTGCCGAGCGACATAATCTTTGGGTAATCGAAGATAATTGTGATGCTTTAGGGAGTATATATCAAGGGAAAAATACAGGCACCTTCGGACATATTTCTACACTGAGTTTTTATCCCGCCCATCATATTACAATGGGTGAAGGTGGTGCGGTGTTAACTAATGAAACTAAGTTAAAGAAAATCATCGAATCTTTCCGTGATTGGGGTCGCGATTGTTGGTGCAATCCTGGGGTAGATAATACTTGCAATAAACGATTTGGTTGGCAACTAGGCGATTTACCACCTGGCTACGATCATAAATATACATATTCACATATTGGTTATAATCTCAAGCTAACTGACATGCAAGCAGCGGTTGGGTTAGCTCAATTGCATAAACTCCCACAATTTATCCAACAACGCCGACAAAATTTTGAATTTCTATATCAACAATTGCAAGATTTAGAAGATGTTTTGATCTTACCAGAAGCAACATCTGAGTCCGAACCTAGTTGGTTTGGATTTATTCTCTCTGTTCGATCTGGTGCTCCATTCACTCGCAACGATCTAGTTCAACATCTAGAGAAAAATTTAATTGGTACTCGGTTGCTGTTTGGTGGCAATCTGATTAGACAACCAGCTTATAAAAATCAAAAGTATCGAGTAATTGGCGATTTAGCAAACACCGATTACGTAATGAATAATACTTTCTGGATTGGCTTGTATCCAGGCTTGACCGAAGAAATATTAAAATACATGGTGTCATTTATTTATCGATTTTGTCGGAATTAAACTATTTCTTGAGATCAATAAAACAGTTTTGCACTAGTACTTTAATGCGATAGCATCAACTATTTTTAATTGTAAAATATTGGCTATAGTATAATAAATGAAGGTAGATATTTACAACACTTTAATACCAGGATGCTTTAGGCTTGTTCCAAAAGTTTTTGAAGATGAACGTGGTTCTTTCACTAAAATATTTCATCGAGAAGTGTTTGAACAACATGGCTTAAATACACATTATACAGAAGAATATTTTTCGAGATCTAAGCAGAATGTAATTCGAGGAATGCATTTTCAGCTTCCACCAGAAGAATGTGTGAAAATAGTTTATTGTATCAATGGTGAAGTCTTAGACGTAATTTTAGATCTACGAATAGATTCGCCAACTTATGGTAAACACGAAATATTTCACTTAAACGATCAAGTTACAAATATTCTTTATATTCCGATCGGTCTCGCTCATGGCTTTTATACAAAGAGTAAAACTGCAACCCTGATGTATAAAGTATCCAAGTCTTATTGTCCAGCTTGTGATACTGGTATTTACTGGGATTCCGCAGGAATTTCTTGGCCGACAAAAACACCAATCATTTCCAGTAGAGACAATGAATTTATCCATCTTGACAACTTCCAAAGTCCATTTATTTATAAATAGTTTATGTTGACATTTAAAGAAGTAGGCACGGCACTTATCACGGGAGGAAATGGATTTATCGGATCTAATCTTGTGAAAAGATTGATTAGTGAAGGATGGAACGTCCATATAATAGTTCGTCCAACATCAGAACTCACGACATTAAATGAAGTAATCAATCTTATTCATATTCATATCTATGATGACTCGATCGAGAGTTTGCTTAAAATTATTGAATTGTCTCGACCTACTATTGTTATACATTTAGCTTCTCTATTTTTGGCACAACATAATCCTACTGATATTGCACCAATGATTCAAAGTAACTTGATTTTTGCAACTCAGGTTGTCGAAGCCATGGTTGCAAATAAAGTATATAAACTAATCAATACTGGCACTTCATGGCAACATTACGAAAATAAAGATTATAGCCCTGTTTGTTTGTATGCTGCCACAAAACAAGCATTTGAAGCTATTCTTCAGTTTTATCTTGAGACTACACAGCTTAAGACGATTACGCTTAAATTATTTGATAGTTATGGTCCTAAAGATCCGAGACAAAAATTGTTTGCACTCCTGGAAAAAGTTGCCCATCAACAAGAGACTTTAGCAATGTCTCCCGGAAATCAAAAAATTAATCTCGTGTATATAGATGACATAATTGATGCATATTTTGTCGCTATTGAGAAGCTCATGGCTGGTTTAAATAGTTCTCATGAAAGTTATGCGATTGGTAGCAATAGTACGGCAACATTGCATGAAATTACATCTATTTATGAGGAGGAAAATGGTAATAAATTGTCAATTGCATGGGGAGAACGACCCTATAGAGAAAGAGAAGTCATGGAAACATGGAGTCGAGGTACCACTATCGAAGGATGGCAGCCTAAAGTCAGTCTTAGAGAAGGTATAAAAAAGATACTATACAGTTAGTAACTCAGGGCAATACAATCATTTTGATCTTACATTTTACTCCAACTAATGATAGAAAAATTATCATATTTTATCGATCAAAATATTCACTTTCAAAATAGTAACATTATGCTAGAAACAGCATTAGACAAGAAAGAGTTTGATCTGATTTCCAATCAAAAAGTATACATTCAATCAAATCCATTTAACCATTTAGTAATTGACGATTTTTTTGATACTAACATTGCTCTACAACTATCTCAAGAGTTCCCTGATTTTAATTCTGAATTATGGCGACAGTACGACAATCAAATTGAAAATAAAAAGCTCTTAAATTATTGGGATAAATTTCCATCTCTAACATACAAAACTTTAACTTATCTCAACTCTCAAGAATTTATTTTAAAAATTTCTAAATTAACTGGAATAAGTCCCTTGTATTCAGATATCGGCTTAAATGGTGGAGGATGGCATATTCATGGTTCAGGTGGTAAACTTAATGTCCATAAAGATTACGTAATTCATCCTAAATTAGGATTAATGAGAATTTTAAATCTTATTATTTATTTGACTGAGGATTGGAACCCAGATTGGGGTGGTGGACTTGGTTTATGGTCTCATGATGATTTAAAAAAATTGCCAAAATTATTAGTTAAGAATGTTAATTTTCGCTTCAATAGAGCAATTTTGTTTAATACTTATCAAAATTCCTGGCATGGTCTCCCAGATCCTATTACCTGTCCACAAAAGATTAAACGAAAATCAATTGCTGTTTATTACCTAACAGATCCTATTCCTAATTGTGAACAAAGAGGGAAAGCATTATTTGCACCCTATAAGGAACAAATTAATGATCCAGCTGTGTTAGAGCTTATTCAAAAGCGTTCTAATTCTCAGTTGGCGGCACAAGTTTATGAGAAGTAATCAATATTTCAAGAAGTATTAACTTAGAATATTCTACTCAGATAAATTGGCACTTCACTTTCACTCTTGAAGCTCATATCTAAAATCAACTAATTAACATTATTCGTATGCCTCCATTACCCTTAGTATCAATCGGATTACCAGTTTATAACGGTGAAGATTTTATTCGACAAGCAATTAAGTCAGTTATTAATCAAGATTACCCAAATATTGAATTAGTTATTTCAGACAATACATCTACTGACAATACTCAATCTATTTGTGAGGAATATACGGCTGAATACTCACGAATAAAATACCATCGCCAACCAATCAATCAGGGCATGATTGCCAATTTCAACGCTACTCTCGAATTAGCTCAAGGAGATTTCTTTTGTTGGTTATCTCATGATGATTTCTTGGCACCTACTTATATTAGTAAGTGTATGAGTATGTTAGATAGACATTCGCAGGCAATTGCTTGCTGTAGTGAGATCAATTTTGTCAACTATGATGGAACTAATCGTGAAGAATGGACAAAAGCATACACAAATTTCGATGCACTCAATAAGGACGTTGTAGCGCGAGTACATGAATTAATCAGTAAAGTCGGGTGGTATGCACTGTACAGTGTTTTTAGAATAGATATTCTCAAGGGTATGAGTAAGTGTCAAAATCGATATCCTGATGATGTCATGTTAATGTTAGAGTGGCTTTTGTTTGGTGAGATTGCCAAAGTACCTGAATATTTATATAATTATCGCGTTCCTAATATTCATAAAAATCATGAAGATTATATTAGAGCTTTTGGATTAGATCCTGTAACGGCTGATGAAGTTCGTAAAGGTTCTTTTACTTATACAGCAAGAGAAATATTGAATTTTGTTTGCAAATCTAGTATTAGCATTCAAGATAAATATCGGATCAAAGAAGATTTTATTCACACTCTTTGCTATCAAAACTTTGATTGGCTTGGTCGAATACTTAAAGAACAAAACTTTTTGATTACAGAGACTACTACTAGTTCAGAGATTAACAAGCTGTTGAATGAATTAATTATTTCAGAACAAGTTGCTACTTTCTTTTCGCTAAATACACCAATCAGAACTTCTACATTTACGTATGATAATGAAATCTCTGAAATTTCGCACAGTTGTATTGCAGCAGTTTCTAAAAAGCCACTAATAGATGTAGTCTTACAATCAACTGGGACTCATGGATGGAGTGCCTCAGAAGGGTGGGTAAATACTTTGAAAAGAGAGGGTTTACTTAACAGGGTATTTCGTCCAATCTCCTCATGGGGAGCAGAAGAACCGGCATATGATGATGGGTTGTTTGAATATCTTCGTAATCCACAAGCAGATATAATGATATTGTTAGGTTTCGACTGGCATTCTCAACCGCTACATAATACGACTAAATGGAAGGAGAGATGGCAACAATCTCAAGTAACTAAAGTAGCAATAATTCAAGAGTGTTATTCAACAGAGATATTAAAAAGTTCTCCTTCCTGGCAGCAACAAATGTACAAGTCAATTATTAGTGCAGCCTCCTGTGTTGATGCCTTGGTTTGTCATCATGAAACCGATATTGAATTCTTAAACAAACAATTAGGTATATCTTTACCTGCTATTTTTCTACCTTTTGCTGTTGACACTCAATACTTTATAGATCAGAATTTATTCACGGAAAAATTAAATAAAGCATTATTTCGCGGTAATGCGCCAAGCTTCTTTGCAAGTGATAGTTACAAGGATCGTCAAAGGTTAATGGAAATATTAAGTCACCATCAAAATGTAGATTTATTTCCTAGTAATCTTTTCAAGGACAAACAGGCAGTGGAAATTATGGAAGAGTATACTAGTGAGCTTAGTTCTTACCGTATAGTCTTAAACTTACCATCAATTTCTTCTACATTGACTGCCCGACCATTTGAAATAATGGCGTGTGGTGGACTATTAGTTCAAAATAAAATTGTTGGTGAACAATCTAATGCCTTATTTCAAGACTGGGAAAATATTGTTTATTACGATCCCACGATTCCTAATGACATAGTAAATAAAATAGATATTTTAATCGCTGATGAAGATCTGACTAAAAAAATCTCCCAAAATGGTTATAAGCTGTGCCGTGAAAAGCACACTATCGAATGCAGAATCAATAGCATCGTAAACTGGGTTATCGACCTACATTTATTTAGACCGATTAACAATAATTCTTTAAACAATAATGAAAAAATAGAGCTAAGTAGCCTTAATTCACAAGAAGTTTTGGAAAATCCAGAGATATCCAAATTTACAATAGTAGTTGATGGGGTATTCTTTCAGCTTTACAATACAGGTATTGCTCGTGTTTGGAAGTCTGTCTTGGAAGAATGGGCAAATAATGAATTTGGCAAACATATAGTCGTACTCGATCGAAATGGAACAGCACCAAAGATTCCAGGTATTCGATACTGTCAAATTCCTATCTATGACTATAACAGTACTGATACTGATCGGGAGATGTTGCAGAAAGTGTGTGACGATTTAGGGGCAGATTTATTTATCTCCACTTATTACACTACCCCATTAGAAACTCCTTCGGTATTTATGGGCTACGATATGATTCCTGAAGTTTTGGGATTTAATCTGTCTGAACCAATGTGGCAGGAAAAACATAAAGCGATCGAACATGCATCCGCTTATATTACGATCTCCCATCATACAGGAAAAGATTTAGTCAAAGTCTATCCAGAAATCGATCCTAATGATGTGACAACGGCTCATTGTGGGGCACAATCTATATTTAAGCCTGCAACTGATGCCGAAATTGTGGCTTTTCGATACAGATATGGAATCAATAAGCCATATTTTACGATCGGTGCGAGTGGTGGATACAAAAATATAGAACTATTCTTACAAGCCTTTGCTCAATTACCCACTAAGTCAGGTTTTGATATTATTGTGACTGGTGGTCATGCACTGAGTACGAAGGATCGACAATATACTGTTGGTAGTACCGTTCATTGTTTGCAGCTAGACGATCGTGAATTAAGCATTGCCTATTCTGGGGCAGTAGCATTAATTTATCCTTCCAAATATGAAGGTTTTGGTCTACCAATAGTTGAAGCTTTCGCGAGTGCTTGTCCAGTAATTACTTGCCGAAATGCTTCTATTCCTGAAGTTGCAGGTGATGCAGCCATATATGTTTCTGATAGTGACGTTCTAGAGATGGCTGGCGCATTATGTGAAGTTCAGAAGCCTCAGATAAGAAAGTCTCTGATTGCCATGGGATTAGAGCGAGTTCATCAATTTTCCTGGACAAAAATGGCAAATATTATGCAGTCAGTCCTAATTGGACAAACGCTATCACATCTGCAACTTAAACAGCAAAACTTAATTATCTTCCCTGATTGGTCTGCAGATGAAGAGTTATTAGGTGAAGAACTATCAGAGATTTTCTACCAGTTAGCTCAACACCCTGATGTCAATCAGATGACTTTAATCATTGATACAACTGGTGTGGCAGATGTTGAGATAGCCAATGCGCTAATATCTGCGATAGTTATGAATATCATGATGAGTGAGGAGGTGGATATCACTGAATCTCTGACAATATCCTTCACAGGTGAATTAGCCCCAATTCAGTGGATAGAATTATTACCAAAACTTCAGGGACGGATTAAATTAGAGCGAGAAAACCTTCCGGTAATCGATTTATCTCATCCCCATCTGATTCGTGAGTTTCAGTTAGCAGAAGTCATGAATTTAGCGATGGTTTAATTCACTCAACCCGATCAATTACTGATTAATACATCGCTATTTATAGATAGGCGGACTCTGCACCACTAGTAATGGTTTTAATCATTGGTGGTACTAGAACGGAGCGAATATCCTTAACTCAAACTCAGGTGGATTAGGAATAGGTTAATAGCCACTATAAAAATAGCAGTAATCGGCTCGATCGATTGCTTTGAGAGTTTGTTGAGTGGATGTCGCTGCAAAAAACATGCCGCCCACTACTAACCCAATTACGGCTAGATATAAGCCTAGAAAACTACTAATAAAATAACCAAGAATAAAATTAATTAACACCGCGACGACTAAATTATTTAAGACATCTCGCAATCTATTTAGACTTAATAAAATAATTGTATTGAATAAGCCGATCGCAAAACCAAAGTAACCTAAACAACCAACGATCGTTAAAATATTATCAGTCTGACTGCGGTTAAGAATCGATAATAAACCGATTGTGATTGATAATAATATGCCAAAACACCAAAAGATCTGACTCAATAGCAACCAGTAGTGTTTTTGGATTCGCCAAGCTAAACTATCAATTTCAGCTAAGGTGCTATTCTTTGCTCGATCGTACCAATAGATAATCAACTTATAACTAAAATACTCAACTAACGGAACGATCAGTAATAAATCGAGTAAAGCGACATCCATACTATCTTGATAGCCTAAATTCTTACCTGGAACCAAACTATAAATACTATCAGTAGCTAGAGTTGCTGCTAATCGATCGGCAAAAATAAATCCAAAATAGACTATGCCATAGAAAAAGTATGGTGTTAGTAAATAAATTAATACACTCAACCTTGGCAAAGAAACTAATTTGCCAAATTCAGGTTGCATAGCCCGATACTTAATTGCATTAACAATTGCCAGAAGTATTAATAGCACAAAGGCAAGAGTGATTGTAATAAATTGAGCCTCGATCGCACTTAAGCCGATGATGAGTCTCAATTCCAAAAAACAGCAAGCAACCCCAATTAAAATCATTGGTGCTGCGAATCGATATTGTAGTCCAACCACCGCAAATAGCATCCAGATAATGCTCATAATTGCATAATATGCACCTGCTAAAATCACATATTCATCTGCGGCAATCCCTTGATAAAAGCCAAATATAATACTAACTAAACTCAGTAAAATAGTTGTCAAAATTCCAATCCATAGAATTGGCATACAGATTCGATTTGCTTGAATTGGATCTTTTAGTCCCATATAAAAAGATCCCCGACGACCGATCATTTGTACAAAACCACTACTGGTAATTAGACTTGCCATGGTGACAACTGCGAACAAAGAATTTAGTTCTGGTGGCAGAAAATCTTTGTTAGAATCTATCGGTAAATAGTCTAGAACTAATTGAATAATAAACGGAATAGTATAAATAAAACTATGAGAGAATTGAGTGATGAAAATCTCTAACTCTTCTCGCAATCTTAAATCTGGTTCGATTGAAGGTCTATCTGGAGGTTGTGGTAGGGGAAATTGACTGCGTTGAGCATAAATAAATTGACTGAGCACTAGTGCATTTGGACAACCAAACTCAGCTTGAATCATTCGATCGGTATAACCTAATGCTTCAATAATAGCGACGATTTCCCAAATATCACAGACATTAGGATAGTTTGTATAAATCGATTCAATTAAATTTTGGAGTGGATGATAGCTCACATTATATCCCTCACCCATTTTTTGTGAACATCGAAATTTTTGCTTGGCGAATTAACTTGAGATAGGTATGAAGATAGGTTTGAGTACACTCGCTTTGGGTAAATAAATCTAGTGCTCGTTTGCGAGATTGACTCCCCATTTGATGGCGTTGGGTGGGGGATAGACTGAGTAGTTGTAAAATAGATTCAGCTAAAGCTGTGGGTTGATTTGCTGGTACTAATAATCCAGTATCGCCTAAAGCTTCAGCGACACCTCCCACATCTGTGGAGACGATTGTTGCTCCACAAAGCATCGCTTCAATTATCGCATAGGGAAAGCCTTCAGACACACTAGCCATCGCCACGATGTCCGCCGATCCATAAGCTAACCACGGTTGAGTCGTAAAACCCTCAAACCTGACATTATGTTCTAATTTATATTCTCTAACCTTCGCTTGACATCGCGCAAAATAATCTATATCTGTAGCTTTACCATATAGCCGAAACTCTACATCAGGAATTCGATCGCGCACAATGGCTGCGGCTTCAATCAGATTTAATTGCCCTTTAAGCGCGAAAATTAGGCTCACATTGGCTACCACCGGACGGGGATTAGGCGGATGGATCTGTGGGCTAAATTTATCTGGATCTGCACCATTATAAATAATTTTCATCTTTTCAGGTGGCACATCCCACCACTTCTCCCAGCGAGTATTATATTTACACACGGTCGAGACGATATCTGCATAGTGATAATTTAACTTGACGACCGCATTCACTAAGTAATGTAGAAAGCGGCGGACAAAGACCGAAGGAATTGAAGTGCGGAGATTGAGATACTGTTCGCGACTATTAATCCCATGTTCAGTCAGTAGGAACGGAAGCTGATAAGCGATCTTGCCAATTACACCGAATAAGCCGCAATAACTAGCTGCTGAAGAATGAATTAAATCTGTGGGGGGAAGTGGCACTTGGAGCGGGATCAGAAACCGATAGAGCAGTCTGAGTGTTTCGGTAATTTCACCGATCGTAATGCGATCTGGTTTAATTACTGTTTGCCACGAGGTGGTAACTAGTTTTTGAAAACACCCCCACACCTCTCGCGATACCATTGTTTTGTGATAGTCATAACGTAAAAAATACTCGTGAATAGCCACTACAGTTTGACCGAGCCTGTCGATATCACTCAGCTCTGGAGAAAGAATACAGATGAGTAGTTGCTTGAATAACGGCAGGAACCGTTGACTAATCATCGCTTCAGTAGTGGCAATTTTGCTCTTTAAGGCACCAGAAAAAGGGAATCGCCACCCATACTCGATCGGATCTTCCATGCCCCATAATGGCACTTTAAGGACTTGACTGACGTTTGCCGACAACGGATATTGTTGTTGGAGATAGGGATTAGCCACGATCGCCAAAATCGTGAAATCAACTTCAGACATCTGGTGGGTTATTTCGTGACACCAAGTACTCACACCTCCGCCCACAAAGGGATAGGTGCCTTCAGTTGTCATCAGAATACGCGGCTTCATGGGGTAGTGAATAGTGAATAGTGAATCTAATCTCTACTTCGGAAAATACACTGTTCCCATTTGTCCGATCAGGGAAGTTGGCTTGGGGTTGGTGAATTCGACTTCGATCCGTTGGTTGGCGCGGTCGTCGATCGGTGCAGTTATTGAGCTAATATTAGCTACTAAACCGATCAATTCCTGACTCTCGATCCCCGTTCCCACTTTAATTACAGCTTTTTGACCCGATCTTAACAGTGTTGCCTGCCCCGCCGCTAGATCTACTCCAACCTTGAGTTTTTGGAGATTAGCAATACCCAGCAATTTGTTACCTGTAAATACTTGATTACCCACGGAAATTGGCAATTCGACAACGGTTCCAGCGATCGGTGCCGTAATATCGATTTTAGTCGGTTCGAGGATCGATTTCTTGGCGATCGATAGATCATTCGCAACAGTGGATAAAGATTTTGGACGTTGGAGTTGTTGCAGTCGGTTAGAAATTTGCTGATAATCTGACTGGGCAATTCGCAACTGTGCTTGAAGTTGCTGGAGTTGTCCTGCTTGCTCTTTGAGAGCCAATTGTTGCTGAAGTTGGATGGCTTGAGTCTGAGCCGCTTGTTTGGCTGTCATCGCGGCGGCGGCGGCGACTTCGCTATCATAATCTTGTTGAGCGATACTCAGGTCAGATTTAGCTACTGTCATCTCTTTTTCAGCTTGGTCAACTCGCTCTTGGGCAATCGCCCCTTCACTCTGATACTCTGCCAATCGCTGATATGCTGTCAAACTGCGATCGTAAATAGCTTGAGCGCGCGCGATCGCCATCTGTTTTTGGCGTAGGGGTGACTGGGATGGCCGATCTGCTACAGTTAGTTGAACGTTGGCATTAGCCACTCGTTCGCGTAGTGGGGCAAGATTGCGCTGATAATTAGCGATCGCCAGTTGATTGGTACTCACGCGCAAGGCGGCAGCCTGTTGTTCTCCCAGTAAAATTTGTTGCTGCTGAATTGTTTGTTGCTGTTGTCTAGTCGCCTGTTGGAGTGCGGCTTGCTGCTGTTCGAGGGATTGTTGCTGTTGCTGCTCAATTTTAGCCTGATTGACACGTTCGGCATCGACATTCCGAATCGTCAATAATCGATCGCCAGGATTGACCGCTTGACCGACTTTGGCATGAACTGCGCTGATAAATCCGGGGGTCGTCGCATTGATAAAGATCGGCTGAAGCGGTTCGATTCTACCAGTAAAAGGTAGTTCATGCAGCCGCCCGGATCGTTCCTGCTGACTGGGGGTAACATTTGGTTTGTGCAAACCTTGACGGAGAAAATATAACGAGGATGTCAGCCCCAACCCAGCAATTGCGAGGGCGACGGCTTGATACCACCCAACGGATCTCTGGCTGGTCTGGGCGGTAATATCGACAATTGGCTCTAAAGATCGATCGAAATCTGGGCTGGGGATAATGGAACTGGTCTCCGAGGGCTTGACCAGATTTAAGCCCGTTAATTCCAAGCCGGCTGGAAAATTGCCCAGATCGGGCCTGGATTTAAACGTTCTACCGGATAAATCTTCTGCTAATTTGGCGGCATGTGGGTGGGGAATAAATTTTTCAAATAAACCAGGCGCAATCTGCATGTATCCCCGATTGACAAACCGAATCGCATCGCGGATTTCTTCGGCTGGAGCACCCTTGAGAATATAACCATTCGCCCCGGAGTAAATCGATCTAGCGACATATTCATCGCTGTCGTAGCTACTCAGGACGAGGACTTTAGTTTTGAGCGAACTGTGCGCAATAATTTTGGTAGCGAGGATGCCGTCAATATCGGGCATCTCCATATCCATAAGGACAACATCAGGTAGGAGTAGTTTTACCTGTTCGATCGCATCGTAGCCATTATCTACCATCCCAACAATGTCAAAGTCTCGCTCCGTCTCAAGTAAAGACTTGAGCCGTTCTCGAATGCTCTTCTGGTCGTCCACCAGGAGAATGCGAATCATGTCCAATTCCTTAGATTTGCGATGCTTACCACTGACCCCAACTAATGATTAATTTTGCTCAGTTATTCGATCTACTGCCATAACCATTATCCATAATGATGTCGATCTCAACAATCTTGAATCTTGGGGACTATGCTAATGATGCGTTAGAGCTATACCGATTACGATCGGTTTTAAACTGCCAGATATTTGGAGATCGTCTGAGGTGATAAGAACATCTACGACATCAGTAATCGTTATTATTACACAAATTACCTACTCATCGATCGTAATAAATTTGGTAGCTATTACCTTTACGTCAAATGGCTGAATGAGGGCTTATCCACATTATATTACGCCATCGTACTTAATTGCTCAAACTGTCGCCAACACATAAATAATGCGCGTGGCACATGAAAACAGCCTTTCCATTTACCCCCCTTGAGATTTAATAGGACTTCACCCTGACGGTTAAGGTAGCCAAACCATTCACCAGCTTCTGGATCGGCAAAATGCGACCAAGTGTAGTCATGTACTCGCTGGTACCATTCCCAACACTCGATTCTACCAGTGAGTCGATAACCCATGGATAGGGCGACAAGGGTTTCGACATGTACCCACCACAATTTCTGATCCCATTCCAATTGTTGGGGCGGATGACCCTCAGCATCCATAAAATAATATAGTCCTCCATACCGCTCGTCCCAGGCAAACTCTAGGATATTTAACACCACGTCCACGGCTTGGTTAATCGTCGCAGAATCTTGTTGGCGGTGGGCGATATCCATAATAAACCACATCGCTTCGATCCCATGTCCGGGATTGATCGACCGTCCCTCAAAACAATCGACATGGCTACCGTCAGGGGCAACATGTTCATACATTAAGCCCCGCTCAGCATCGAGGAAATCTGTCATCACTTCCTTGACAGTTAAAGCTAAGACTCGTTCGAGTTCGGCACTGGGCAGCAACCAGGCCATTTCTAGTGTCAGATTAGCTAAAATCATCGGTACGGCAAGAGATTTAAGAGATCGAGTGCCGGGATAGGTTTTATTATATTTACCTTTGGGGTCATCCTTCCGCCGCAAAACATTTTGGTAAGCTTGCATCGCCACATCCTTCGCCCAGGATTCCCCACTAGCGAGGGCATACTGACTAAAAGCCATTGCCGCAAAACAGTCCGAGAAAATATTATAGGGCTGAACCAGCGGTTGACCCGCTCGATCGAGTGAAAAATACCAATTCCCCAACTCATCGCGCCCATGCTCTGCCAAAAAATTTGCCCCGTGTGTAGCAATTTTGAGCCACGCACTCCGCTGCTCTAGCTGGTTGTACAGCATCGAAAACGTCCACACCTGCCGATTTTGCAGCCAGATAAATTTATCTGAATCGTAGACCTTGCCTGTGCGATCGAGACAGGTAAAATAGCCCCCATACTCCCTATCGATCGAGTTTTGCTCCCAAAAGGGTAAGACATTATCTAGGAGGGTATCTTTGTAGAGTTTTGCTAGTTCTTGAAAGTCGGCTAATCCAGGCATAAGGTCGATCGAATAGCTATGCCTAGATTTAACCAGTTTTTAGCCTTTCTGTCTAATTAGGGAAAAGGGAATTAGGTTTACAATCTAGGTAGTTATTTATTTTGCTGCTGGCTGATACCTTACCTCCCTGGTAACTGAAATTACCAGGAGATCTAAGGTAGTCAGTTGGCTTTTGTAACCTTGCAATAGTCTATTTAATACTACGGAACTGCTGCATTAGTTAGTTTGTATTTAGTTGAGCTTATTGCAAACTTATATCATTTAGAGTAGCACCGATATGGAATTGCGGTGAATAATTTAGTTAAAATTTTCTGACTCCAAATCGCCTGTCCCATTAAAAAAGCTGAACTTAGGGCTGGATCGATCGCAAATCTTCATAAATGAGCTACTGCTAATAAATAGCAGCTATTATAACAAGTGGATCGAGCTGCTATCCACTTTCACACCTGACTGCCTGGGTAAATTAATCACATGAGGTTAATGTCTCAGCCAGCAGCAAAATAAATAACTAGTCGATTGAGCCTAAATCACGATTACTCTCCATCCCATACTCAAGCTTATGGTTCTCAAGTCCTCGACCGAGTCCACATCTCTTCCCCGCGAATTGCCCAAGCAGCTAGATTTAGCTCAAGTCTGTATTTATGGACTGAGCATTCTCTCCGCTGGAATTTTCCTCTTCTTGCCTTTCTTCAATCTGTTGCATCCCAGCCCTTGGCAGCGACAAATGGGTACTATTCATGGCTTTGGTTCGCTTTTAGCTACCATCGTCGCTGTCTACACCGGACATTTAGCTTTTCCATTACTGCGAGGTTCTAGCAAAATCTTACCTCAAGTACGCACATTGACATTTTGGGCGACTTCGATCGCTTTTTTAGCGATTGCGACTGGGAACTGGGCTTACATGCGCTATCGTGCTGATGCAGAGTTTGGTGGTGCCAGAGCATGGCTCAAAGAAAACAGTCCCCTGACACAATATGTGCTGATGGAATATCACGAGTTTAGCGTTCTCTTTACCCTCCCAATCGGTGCGGCTTGTACGTGGATTTTGTGGAGTTATGGCGATGCAATTTTAGATAAAAAACATCGCACAGTTTTATCAGCTACTTGTGTTGCACTGATGGGAATGATGTTCTTTGCTATGGGCGGCTTAGTTACAGGATTGGGTATCGCTAAAATTCACGCTCTCTAACTGTTCTCATCCTTCCTCTCTAAGGTTTTTAAAAATGAATAAGGCTTCCAGAAATCAACCAATATATACTCGAGCTTGGAACTATCTCAAACAATTCCCGGCTGGTTTAGCAGCAGGTTCGCAGACAGTACCCCTAACATCTGGCCCAGCAGCAGCGGCTCTAATTAGTGCCGGAATGGGCTGCTTTACAATGATGGTTACACATCATCTTGCCGATACATCTAAAGCCAGAGAAAAATTCATTTGGGGACTTGGCAAATGGATTCCAGGCAGTGATACGGGCGATAAATTGTGGGGAAATATTGGGAGTTATACAGGCAAAGAAACAATGCTCCTAGTTGGTTGGCTTGTCAGTTGGATTATTTTGCACAATTTACTCAAATATAAGCAAGTCAAAACTAGTACGATTTTTGTGTGGACATTTGGGCTATTAGTTGCAGCTACAGCAATGAGTTGGCATCCAATTTTTCCTTATCTACCGCTGGTTTAGTTTTAGTAGTCAATTACTCGTGAGAAGTTAGTTATGTCCGATCTGTCTGAAAAAATTAATGCAGTTTCAAATGAGATTGCCGATTCAAATAAATCAGCAAGAGAAGTTACTAATACTGTCAATTATACCAATCGAATTTCTGCCCAAGAACTGCATAAATATGTGTTGGGATTAGTCGGAGTATTTTTACTGTTTATCATTACTTACCCAATCTCAATGAATCGGGTCACTCAGAAAGAAAAATTTGCGCCTTATCAATTTCATCTCAAATCCTTGACCCCAGAATACAAACCGATCGAGCCTAAATAAGCGGTGTGATTGAATACTTCGATCGACATTTATTCGATCGAAGTATTCAATTAATTGGGATGGCGATTTAGTAAAACCTGGCAAACTACCTGTAATCTGGCATCAATATGATTGCTATTCTAAATATTTACCTGTAAACTTTGGCTAAATTGTCACAGATCGATATGTCAAAATTTTTGTCAGGGATTATCGCCGTCACTGCGCTGTTAGGTTGGACTAGCATCACTCATGCTCAATTACCGCCAGCTTCTTCCACACCCCCTCAATCTCAACCGACACCATCCATCGCTCCATCGCGTCAGCCTACCCCATCAGCGACCCCAACCTCAACTACCCCAGATCTGATTCTATTGGGCAAGGTAATTAGTACATTTTGGCAAACTAATCGCGCTCAAACTGAATCACAGATTGTGATGAATTTACGGGAGGGCAGCACAGATATCAAAGTTTATGCCACAGTCCAAACAATCGTTCAGACGGGCAATAAATTTCGGACAAAACTAATTTTTGCCCAACCTGGAACAGCTCCAACTGCAACTTATACGATCGTCTGTGATGGTCAAAAAGTCTGGACTTATCGCCCTGACAAACGTCAATATGCTGAGACTACTTTCTCCAAGTTTCAAGCAGAGTCTTACTCGTTTTTGATTGGGGCAGCTTCGATTTTCTTTCTCAGTGTTTCCGAAGTCGATCGACAAGAAATCATTGCGGCCTTAACTACGGATCGTAACTTTTTCACGACTTTGCCTCAAGAGCAAATTAGAGATTTACAAGGAAGTCAACGCCAACTTGATGGGCAAAATTCATACGTTTATGCCTATGAAGATAAGAAAGAAAATTGGAGCTTGAATGGATTTGTTCAGCCCCAGACTGGAATACTCCAACAAATTGAACTCGCCGGAAAA
>JANPJH010000047.1:0-3026 GCA_031425415.1 Chamaesiphon sp. VAR_61_metabat_425
CCCAAGTGGAGCACCTTTTAAAGAGAAGTGTTATTCTATCAGCAATCAATATTTAGTGTCAAGCGAATGACTCGTGATTTTATTCATAAGGTGAGAGGTGTTTCCGACCTCAAGTGCCATTTAGTGTTGACCACCAAATACCGCCGCAAAGTCTTGAATGATGCCATGTTAACTAGGCTAGAGGAAATATTTAAAGCTTTGATGGAGAAATGGGAAGGGCGATTAGTGGAGTTTAATGGTGAACGTGACCATGTACATTTATTGCTGCAATATACGCCACAATCTGAACCGAGTAAACTGATTAATAATCTTAAAACAGTATCTAGTCGGTATGTACGAAAGGAATTCGTCGCTGAAGTTAATAAGGTTTATTGGAAGGATGTCTTTTGGACAAGTGGCTACTTCATCGCTTCTTGTGGCGGGGTAACTGTTGAAGAATTAAAGAAGTATACAGTCTGAATCAAGATTACAACAGTCTGAATCAATGTTACAGCAGGAACGAGAAAGAGCAGATCGATTGGCAGCCCAATTGCAGGAGCTAGGGATCGAGCCAAGTTAGCCGATGCGCGGATTTATACTTTCCATAGCATGTTGAGAGCGATCGCTTGTCGCTCGATGCCCATCCGTTCGTTCGCGCAGCGTGCCGGAGGCAATCGAAGTTACATAAGGCATTTGGTTCTCCCTCTCATATTCTTCTAATTCATCCCGAAAAGACCGTTTCAAATCCTCCGGTAATTCCAGTATCCAGTCGATGAACCAGCTTGAGTATCGACAGGTAAATTTCTAACTCACAGCGATCGATTCTAGTAGTTGTAATCAATTAGCTCGATTTTGTTCTAGTGAGGCTAGAAGTTGTTGTAATCGATCGATGGTAAGTCCGGTTACTTCTGCGATCGTTTCTAATGGTATATTTTTCCGAATTAGGTTGAGTGCGATCGCTTGTCGCTCTCTGTCTCTTCCTTGTTCGATCCCCTGCTCGATGCCCATCTGTTCGATCGAAGTTACATAAGGCATTTGGTTCTCCCTCTCATATTCTTCTAATTCATCCCGAAAAGATCGTTTCAAATCTTCCGGTAATTCCAGTATCCAGTCGATGAACCGGAATAGATTAAGTATATCCTGTCTCTCATAACCGCGCTCGTATAATCCCTTTGTCAACCGAAACTTCCACTCCTTCCGCGCTACAGCATCATTCCGTGTCTCCTTTGTCTTCAAATGTGCCATCACCACAATGGCGAAAGGATTTTGACTTGCTTCTAGTTCCGCCCAATGGGGCAGGTAGTTGAGTAATTTGATAATTGGGAAGCGAAAAGACACCTCACAGCCCCACAGTTCGCGCTCAAACGGTTGCGGTCGCCAAGTCTCCCTTTCGTCACCCAAGATTGCTAAACTCACAATGGGCAGATCGTATTTATCCCGCAATCGGTAGAAGTAGACAAACATCCGCTCACCAAACCGATTCTCCTCCTGACTTTGGATCTCGATATGCACCAGCACCCAAGTCTCTTCTCCACTGAGCTTCCACACCTTGACTAATTTATCTGCCAACCGCTGTCTTGTCGGTTTTTTTATTCGGAGGGAACCTCCGAATAAAACCGCCGCTTCCCTAGTTCAGCATCCCGCACTACCTGAAGTAATTCCTGGTCGAGAAAATCATAGCCGCGATTCCAACCGATTTGGGCATGAATCTGGGGAAAGAAAAACAGCATGAAGTCCTCGAAATAAGCTTCGAGAATCTCTTTCCACGGAGAATCAAATTGGTCGCGCAATTCGGGCATAGCCGCAGTGAGTAAAAGCCATCGTTGTCACTTTATCATTACGGCAGGCTTGATCGATCTCAAATATTCAGTCCCAGCATCAGTATCCATCGCTATGTGCATTTCTAAACCACTGCGAATGACAAGTGGAAAAATGATCCCCTATTTCTAGAGTATTTCCCCCAAAATAGCCGGAAAGCCGGTTGCACAATCTAGCCAAAAGCCCCAATAGTTTGCATTTACAAAAATTATGCACTCAGTACTAGTATATTTTGCAGCGACATAGTACAATCGACTCAAATCCTGTGCTAAGATAATTTCATTCGGTTACAGAACAAGCTAAAATCCTGTCTATCAGAGGTTTACACCGATTTATACCAACAAGGTTGGTGGTGATGTTCTCTGCTCACAAGCTAAAAATACATTGCCGATCGACCTGTTTCTTGTAGCACTAAATCTTACTACATTTATCTTCAAAGCTTCTTTAAATATTACAAAAATGCGTGTTACATTATTCTTCCCCCACTGCCCATGAGTAAAGTCTCCTCGCCAGGAAGTTGCGACTTTATGCTTAGGACACAAAAACTACCATAAGTGATATATTCTCAGCAGATGTAATTTAAATTGAATCCAAAAGATACCACAAAGTTCTAAGCCCCTCGCCTGTTTCGCGCCTTTTCCCACCTCTGGGCTAATTTCTATTCATCGATATTAAATTTACTTTACGTTACATATATAAATTTTCTGGAACTAGGTGGGCATTGTTAAGTTAAGCGACCACAGCCCAATGTCGAAATATCAATTTATCCAACCCTCCGTCCCCCGTCACAACCTCTATACACTTGGTGTCACTCATCATGAAAACTGCTAATCCCGCTATCGTCACCAACTACGTTACCGCCGGTACACCTGTCATCTCGCAGGCTCAAACTCTGGTAGTTTTCGACAGTCGAGTTCAGGATCTGGATGTTCTGTATCGTGCTCTGGTGGGAGATGCTGTTGGGTATACTCTGGCTCCGAGTGATGATGCGATCGCTACGATTACCCGGTTGTTGTCGGATTCTGGCGCGAAGAATTTGGCGATCGTGGCTCATGGTGAGCCGGGTGTGATTCATTTGGGGCGGGGGTCGATCGATCTACAGGTTTTAGAGGATCGATCTGGGCTTTTGCAGGAATGGTGTGTGGATTCGATCGATCTGTATTCCTGTGAGGTGGGGCGCGATCGAGACTTTGTGGCGCGGTTGGAGCAGGTGACGGGGGCGCGGGTGG
>JANPJH010000048.1:0-22997 GCA_031425415.1 Chamaesiphon sp. VAR_61_metabat_425
TCAGCTTTAGCTTGTTCAGATTCAGCTTTAGCTTGTTCGGACTCAGCTTTAGCTTGTTCAGATTCAGCTTTAGCTTGTTTGGTTTTGGCTATTTCAATCAGTGTTTGCTGTTGCTCTAGTTGCACCCATTCAGATGGTGTAGGGTAACGCCGACTATTTTCATCGTACCAATACAGCCAATCTCGTGTAATGCCGCCGTAGTCACCGCGTTCATAACCAATGCCTAAACCAATTTCTGGCATCCATAGAGGGTGATTAGTTTGTAACTCATAGTTAGCGTTGACTAGTTTGTAGACCTCTAGTTTCGGTTTGCGTCGCCGTTTGGAATTATAAACGACATAATAAAGAACCCCCATTTTGGCGTACTGATGTAGCTTAGTCGTATATTCCTGCCGATAGTTAGGCGAGACAACTTCTAGCACCAGACTGGGAACCACTTGCTCGTCCCAGAGTACATAACTAGGACGCAGTTCTTCATCATAGAATCTGGATACACCCAAGCTCAAAAAGCCATCAGGCACGATTGGTGGTAGCTCTGGATCGTAGTAAATTGCCATATCGATTCCCAAAAGCCAATCCATCCGTTTTGCCCACAAAATCAGCAGGATTGATTTCAATAATCCAGGGATTAATTCTTGGAGTTCGCTATCCACGGGCGTATCATCAGAGCAGGGGAGTTCGTCGGCAGATGGTAGGTATTTAGGTAGTTCGGATTGGAACATGGCTACTATACCAAATTGAGGTCAAGATATTTGAGCGAGACTAACTTAGATTTTACACTAATACATAAATATTGAAAAATCTCCGGAAAAATCTCAAAGATTGCGACCCCAATACTTAGCTATACGCCCAAGGAACCACGAGTCACACCCAACTGACTGCTTAATTTCAAACCTTGCCATAATTCAGTCCCACTAATCTGACCGCCGATTAATTGTTGATAGTAGCCGATCGTTTGGCTCACTTGAGCGGGTGATTCATCGACAAATTCGAGCCGTAGATTGTAAATCCCCAATTCTAATAAACGGTGGACGTACTCAGCTCCCGTTTGAGCGGTGCCATTAAAAATCGTATTCCGACAGCCAGCATCGGCTTTGAGGATATGTTCTGTCCCCACTCTGTCGCGTAATTTGACCTGATGTTCCTCACACGGGCGACCGCAATTTGTGTAGTCGGTACCTTCAGAGAGAAATGCACAGAAGACACAGTGTTCCATGTGGAACATCGGCATGTGTTGATGAATTGTCACTTCAAACCAATCGCGGGGACAACTGCGGATCAGATAGGTTAATTGGTCGATATTCAGGTCATAGGAAGCGGTGAGGCGTTCTAAAGTGTAGTTTTGATAAAAATAATCGGCAGTGAGAGGATTGGCAACGTTCAGGGCAAAATCGCCCACACAGCGATCGGTTTTAAAAAACTCTAACTGGTCGTAATTACGGATTAAATATCCATCGGCATCACTTGATCGAACTTGCTCTAAAATCCAATTTTCCCCTGGTTTGGTAATTCGCGGTGGTGCGACAAAGATTTGCGGTGGATTAATTTTTGTCTGTTTGGCTGCGCGAACTAATTGCACGGCTTCGCGATATTTACGCGGATCTTCGAGTTCGCAATAAATTAAAGTTGCCCCTGACTCGATCGCGGCGGGAATTTGGTCTAATTTCCGTACTAGAATAATTAGCTGTGGTGGTTGGATGTAAATTTTCCCCACGTCCGGTAGCAATTCGGCTAAATTGCGATCGGCTAATAATTGCCAAGGTTTGGGCTGACTGCGTACCTCGGTTAATTTGCTAACTAGTTCTCGCCGAATCTGATTGAGTGCGCTAACGGGTAACATCAGATCGCCAACTAGCTGATTAGTAAGATTTCCTAAACAAAAATGTGTATTTCCTAATCGTCCTAATTGAGCTTTGAGTTTGTCATCAGTTAGGGGTTGATTTTGGGCTGCGACTAGCAATACTTCTGATGCTGCTTCAACAACATGCCCCTGTTCATCGCGAGCGATCGCGATTAATGGATAACCAACTTCTCCGTGTATTTCTAGATCGATCGAGCGTTGAAATTGCGGTACATCTCCGGCATAAGTTTGACGGATTTGTTTATCTAGTTTTGGATCGCTGGTTTTCCAGATTTTGTCCCCAATATTTACCTGACGAAAATTAACTACACCACTACCAAAAGTGAGCATAGTTGCGGAATTATTGCCACTCCCTTTAAATACCTCATATACTCTCCCGCCTTCTTCTCGTGCTTCTGGATGCCCGCTGTCGAACACAATTCCATCACCAGCTTCTACAGGTGCAATTAGGTCGATCGTAATTGCATCTCGATCGGGATAAGCTCTAATTACTTCACCTAAATAGACACCCCGCTTTTTGCCGAACCGAGCATGAACTAAAGCTTGATTGTCAATTCCTTCAAACCAGCCTGTATATAATCCCCGGGAAAATGCCATTTCTAGCTTATATAGATCGCGATCTTGCTCATCTTCAGATCCGCCCAACTCTTGAACAATTTTGTCTAAAGCCTGCCGATATACTCGCGTTACACTCGCCACATATTCAGGTGTCTTGAGCCTACCCTCAATTTTGAGACAACTCACTCCCGTTTTGACTAGCTCTGGTAACACTGCTAATCCAGCCAAATCTTGAGGACTGAGCAGATATTTTTTATCTCCTAAATTGTACAACTCATTATCGACAATTAGATCGTAAGGCATCCGGCAAGCTTGGGCACATTCACCTCGATTTGCCGATCGACCGCCCAATGATTCGCTCGTTAAACATTGTCCTGAATAGGCAACACATAACGCCCCATGCACAAATACTTCTAGTGGAATTGATATTTCTCGATCTGCTAATTGTGCCTGAATCTTATTAATTTCATTCAGCGAACATTCCCGCGCTAACACAACTAAATTGCACCCTAATTCATGGGCAAACTCTGCCCCTGCTGCGCTCGTCACCGTCATCTGTGTCGAAGCATGAATCGGAAAATCTGGTGACAAATGCCGAATCAATCGACAAATACCTACATCTTGGACGATCGCCGCATCTACTCCAGCTAAAATCATGCTGCGGAGATATTGTTCTGCTGAACCCAATTCATGACTAAATACCAGCGTATTTAGTGTGACATATCCTTTCACTCCCCGTTGATGCAACCATGACATCAGTTCAGGCAAATCAGCCTCGGTAAAGTTCTCTGCCCGCATTCTGGCATTAAACCGCTCCAACCCAAAATAGATGGCATCCGCGCCATTCTCGATGGCGGCTTTGGCACATTCCCAATTTCCCGCTGGTGCAAGCAATTGGGGCCGATGGGTGCGCGGGAGGGTGGGATTAGATGCAGTTGGCATTGCGAAGCTTGCGCGCCGTCTTCGGCGGTTGAGGTTTGGGGAGAGATCATAGCCTCAGTCTAGCCTAGATAAGCTTGCCTGACCCGCTCGTCTGCCAATAGATCTGCGGCACGTCCTTCTAGCGTAATCTGTCCCGCTTCCAGTACATAACCACGATCGGCAATCTGTAATGCTAAATTGGCATTTTGCTCTACTAGCAAGATTGTTACACCCTGTTCGCGGAGCTTTTTGATAATCCCAAAGATTTCTCGCACGATTGAAGGTGCTAAACCCAGACTCGGTTCGTCTAAAAGTAATAGTTGGGGACGGCTCATTAAGGCACGGGAGATCGCTAACATTTGCTGCTCTCCGCCGCTGAGCGTTCCCGCTAATTGATGGCGACGTTCTGCCAGTCGGGGGAATTGCTGGAATTGTAATTCTAAATCAGATTTGATTCCCAGTCGATCGTGGCGACAATATGCGCCCAATTTCAGATTATCCAGTACAGTTTGCTTGGCTAGTACCCGCCGACCTTCGGGGCTATGTGCAATCCCCAATTTGACGATCTCATGAGCATAATCGCGGTTAATTTCTCGTCCATGATAGATAATCTGTCCGCTCAGAGGTTTAACGATCCGTGAAATAGCTCGGAGTGTCGTACTCTTTCCCGCTCCATTCGAGCCAATCAGGGTGACAACTTCCCCAGTTTTGACAATCAAGTCTAGGTGTTGAAGTGCCTGAATCCCCCCATAATTAACATTGAGATCCCTAACTTCGAGAATGGGTGGTGTCTGTTTTGTAGTGGCTGCTGACATGGTTTCTTGCTATTCGCTTCCTAAATAAGCTTCAATTACAGCCGGATCGTTACGGACTGTTTCCGGATTACCCAGCGCAATCAATTGGCCAAAATCTAGTACGGCAATTCGATCGCATAAACCCATTACCAGGGGAACATGGTGCTCGATTAGTAGCACCGTGAGGTTAAACTGCTGCTTAATTTGACGAATAAAGTCACTTAGTTGATGCTTTTCACTTGGATTCATCCCCGCAGCAGGTTCATCTAGGAGCAAAATCTGGGGTTGCAGGGCGAGTGCGCGGGCAATTTCTAAACGGCGACGATCTCCATAGGCAAGGTTATTCGCCGAACTGAAGGCTCGATCGGCTAAACCGACCAATTTCAGCAATTCATGCGATCGATCGCGAATATCCCGTTCTTCGGCTGGTGTGGGTGGTAAATTAAAGATACCTTGAAATAGTTGGCTGTGAGTCTGAAGATGATGGGCAATCTTCACGTTCTCTAAGACAGACAGATTACCAAATAAGCGAATATTTTGAAATGTCCGCGCAATCCCCCGTTGAGCAATTTGAAATGGACGTAAGCGAGAAATATCGGTACCTTCATGCAACATCTGTCCGCTAGATGCCGGAATCATTCCCGTCATTAGGTTAAACGTGGTGGTTTTACCCGCGCCATTGGGACCGATTAATCCAAATATCTCCCCCTTTGTTACGGTAAAAGAAATGTCATTTACCGCAACCAGTCCCCCAAACCGGCGGGTGAGCTTCTGGGCAGTGAAGATAACATTAGGCTGGAGGGGGATAGATTCCATTGATCGAATGATGTGAATGGGATGCTAAATCAACCACTCTATCTTACGCGAAAACTCGATCGATATTCCCTCCCGATCGAGCTACTGTTTCTGCTTGAATAATCCTGCCGGAACCAATCCCTGGGGGAAAAAGATCGTACCTAGCACAATTAATAATCCAAAAATCATTAAACGGCCATCTCGGAGAAACTGCGCCATAAATAACGGTAAATTTGGCATATCTGCTGCAAACCTCAATAATTCTGGCATTGCTGTAAACACCATGCCACCCAACACCGCTCCCAAAAAGCTGCGCGAACCACCAATTAAGACAAACGTTAAGTAGACAATACTCGCATCAAAAGTGCCTTGTCTGGCGTTCCAAGTATTTAGAAAGTGAGCACTTATCGCACCGACAATTCCTGCGAGAATTGCGCCCAAAGTAAATGCTAACACCTTGTAATAAGTTGGATCGATTCCCATGGCATCAGCGGCTAATTCATCTTCACGAATCGCAATCAGCGCACGTCCGACGCGAATATTTTCAAGTCGATAAACAAAAGCCATGCTCAATAATAGTAAAGGTAGGGCAACCCAAAGATATTCGATCGGGCTATTAAATGGCTGGGGAATTCCAAAAATCCCAACTGCTCCACCAGTAATTTCGAGGTTGAGGGAAAGGATGCGGAGGATTTCGACAAAGGCGATTGTGGCGATCGCCAAATAAATTCCCCGTAACCTTAGTGCAGGCACTCCGACTAGAATTCCTAAAATTCCGCAAACGATACCGGCGATCGCCATTTCTAGCAGCAATAAGGGAATCGGGAATGCACCCGTAGTCACAAATACTTTAGTTGATAAAATTGCGGCAATGTAACCGCCCACGGCATAAAAGCCTGGACTAGCTAGGGACAATTGACCCGCCATTAGGGGTAAATACAAGGAAATTCCCAACATTGCCCCGAATAGCATCGACACGATTAGAAAACCATAAGTAGACAGAAAATCATTCATTTAGATAGCACCAAATTAGTTAAACTTTTTGGATTAATTTCTGTCCCAATATCCCTTGAGGACGTACCAAGAGAATGATAAATAAAATTGCAAAAGCCACAGCATCTTTATATCCCGAATCGGGGACAAAAGATTCTACCATCCCAATCAGTAATCCGCCGATAACTGAGCCTGGAATACTCCCTAATCCGCCCAATACAATCACCGCCAAACCTTTTAGCCCGAAGCCAATTCCAAAATATGGCCCCGCAATTCCGAAACTAGAACCAACCAATGTACCAGCAATACTGCCCAAGAAGCCACTAACAAAAAATGACAAGATGATAAATCGCTCGGTATCGATGCCCAACAGACTGGCGGTGGTAGTATCTTCAGCTACGGCTTGCATCGCTTTGCCATATTTAGTTCTAGTAATAAAATAGGTTAATCCAGCCAGAATTAAACCTGACACCATAAAAATGATAATTTGAACAGTCCGAATGGCGATCGGATTTGCTACACTCCCAAAATTAATCGCCGTGGGTAAATCTCCGTAGGTATTGCCGGGAAATGTATAGTTTTCGGCTCCCACTAGGTATTGAATTAGATTCACCAACATCAGCGCAACCCCCAAGCTAGAAACCACCATCAGCAAAGGATCTGACTGTTTGCGGCGCAGGGGACGGTAGGCGAGTCTTTCGATCGCCACCGCGACTCCACCTGCTAAGATTGCGGCGCAGATGGCAGCGATCCAGAATGGGAGCTTAATCCCTAGTGAAAAATTAGCCAGTAACCCATTAAAGCCAAATTGTCCGCCCATCAGGGCATAAGTAAAGTATGCCCCAAGGGTAAAAATTGCCCCATGGGCGAAATTAATAATCCCCAAGATTGAAAAAACTAATGTATAACCCAGAGCGAAAATAGCATAGACACTGCCGATCGATAAACCGCCTAATAAATTCTGTAGAAATACCGTCATAATCTTAATTTTATCATCGGAAATACCCCGCATTATTGAAGAAATCGGGGATATGGCGGTTCGGCTAGGCTTATTTCAAAAATGTAAATTTACCGTTGGTGCCATCCGCATCCATGTTAATTTGCGCCACATAGAAATCTTTCTGGACGATTTCACCTGTCGGCGTAAATGAAATCTCCCCCAACGGAGTAGTATACTTACCAGCCAATAGTTGTTTATTTAACCCTACCCGTAAATCGGCGATTGATTGTGTATTAACTTTAGTCGCAGGATTCGCTATCGATAAGGCATTTAGGGCATCGACAAAGACTTGTACCCCCGTAAATGCTTGGGCACTAAATTGGGGTGGCTCCTTCTTATACTGCGCCAGATAAGCATCTCTAAACGCTTGATTGAGACGGTTAGGTTGAGCCGGATTATAGGCTTGCGCAATCAAAATACCATCACATAGTTTTTTACAGACGGGAAACAGGTTGGAAGTATTCAAACCATTACCGCCAATAATTAGCCCCTTGTAGCCCAATTCCCGCAATTGTCGCACCAGATTACCGCCATCAGCGGCTAATCCAGAGACAATGACTAAATCTGGTTTGGCATTCATCCCCGCCGTTGCTTGGGACTGAAAATCAGTGTCGGTAGTCTGAAATTTTTGGACAGTGGCGAGTTCGAGCTGTTGCGCTTTGACTGTCTGCTGAAAAATTTCGGTTTCAGATTTGCTGAAAGCATCATTTTGTGCGTAAAACACCGCAACTTTTTTAATCTGGGGATTAATTTTCAGAGCTGCTTTGACAGCATTCGGTGCAACCACCGCTACCGGAGCCGATACCCGCGCCACGAAGTCGCCAATCTCTGGAATGCCTTTGGCGGTATTGGATGGGCCTAAAACAGGGACCTTGGCCCGATCGGCGATCGGATCGGCACTAAATGCTTGCTGCGACAGGGTTGGACCAACAATACCGACTACTCGATCGCGATTAATTAGGGTTTGAAACGCATTTATTGCCCCTTGTTCATCGCCCGCCGTATCTTGTAGGACTAGCTTAATCGGTGTGCCATTGATGCCACCTTTGTCATTAAAATATTTCTCAGCTAATTTGGCTCCAGCAACTTGCTCTTGACCCAATAAAGCCACATTACTAGTTTGGGCAACGGCAATACCGATCGGCACTACACTGCCCGTTCCCGCAGTACCAGGGGTATTTCCACTTGAAGAACAGGCTGATAGGAGGGCAGGAAAACCGAGCCACAGCAAACAACGGAACAAGGCTGATGTCATAAGCACCTAATTAAACTCGCTATAGGCAGATCCATAGCATACCAATCAAACTACTTGATTGTTAAAAATATTTGCTTAGATCCCACTAATCCGAAAAAATAGAGACGCTCCGGCGGAACGTCTCCATAATTTGATCGACCGATCGTTCGCTATTTAACTAGATAATTAATCCCAATTACCTATGCACTGCGGGTAACTAAACCCCAGAGGAAGATTGCTACCATCGAACCTAAAACTGCAAAGATTAAAGAGGGAATTAAAGCTCCAGCACTGACGGCTGTTGATGAGGCGATCGCAAACTTACCCGTAGATATCAAGGTGTATAAAGTACCACCGATAAATGCCCCAACAATCCCTAATACCATCGTGGCAAGTAATCCACCACCTTGGCTACCAGGATAAATCATTTTGGCGATCGCGCCAGCAATTAAACCGAGTACAACCCAACCAATAATATTCATATATCAATCCTCGATAGTGTTGGAAACCGCATCTGTTCATAGCACGGCAGAAAACAAAAGGTTTTAACCGCAGACCCTTTGTGGGGTCAAGAGACAGAGCTGGCTCTTCGATGAAAGACGCTGTTATGTCTATTTTACCAAGTTTAATTCAATGTTTAAACTGCCTTAAAGATCGGCTTTCCTCATTCTAATCGATCGGTTCAATCCGGATCGAAGTGGTTAATTAATTCTTAACTTTTCGCTCCAAAGCCAGTTTTTTTAGGCTGAGACTTAGACTTGGCTTTCTCTTTACTGACTTCTAATACTGCTGACTGAAATAACTCGTGCAAGTGGATCGGCACACTGGCTAAATCTGGTAAATCTGGTTCTAAATATTTATTAAATTTAGTCAAGATTGAGTCAAGATCGGTTGACAACTTAAAGCTAGATTGCCCAGGAACTTGCCTAATTGCTAGTTCGAGTTGTTCGGGGAACTCCCGCGCTAGTCGTCGCCAGACAAAGGCATTCATCTGCGGATCGGCGAGAGATTTTTGGAACATGTTAATTTGTTCGGATGTCAGCGGCTGAGTGGTTAAATTAGCCAGTAACTGCTGGATCTGCACATAGTTAGGTAAAAACATTTGGCCCCAATAGGGGTGACTGAGGGCGGTGACAGCGGCGGCATGTTTGAGTTGGGGTGGTAGTTCTACATTGGGCGGTACCATCCTCTCCAAGGCGGCTGTTTGCTTCTGTGATGTCGTAGATTCAGTTAATCCAAGAGTTGTAGTCAAAGCTTGCAAATCGTCTGCTGCAACGCCCGCATCAGTGGCTAACTCAGCCAGAGATTTCGTTGGCGAAGCCTCTCTGAAAGAGGCTCGATCGATTCCGGCTGTCTCTAATTGTTTATCTACCAGCCAAGTTTGAAATTCACTAATCCGCACTTGTAATTCTTTACCTGTAAGAGTGACTTCATCACTACCAAAAAATTCCACAAATCGATCGTGATATACCGCCACTGATTCCCAGGCTGCTGCTAGTGTTTCCGGTGCATCACTGTATAGATAATGGGGATAATTTTGGCGAAAAGTCCCCACGGCTACGGCTAGCTTTGGTCTACCCAATCGCCCCAAGGCAATCCACGGACTGAAAATCGCCCAATCGATCCCCTCAATTGGGTTAATCTGCGTAATAATTACTTCGCCAACTTTCAATCTCGTCATTGCCGCTTGGGACTCGGCATCGGCAAATTGAATCCGGTAATGTTTGGCTGTCAGCCAATTCATCACTTCTAAGCCATTGGGAAAGATTTGGACGATCGCCAATAACCCAACAAAACTACGCCGCCAACTCTCGATTAGCTGCCGATCCTCCGCTGTTAGATCTGTCCGAATGTCGAGAAATATTTCTAAAGGTGTTTGGGCAGCGACTTTTCCTTCGATCGCAAACCGATGTGTCAGGAGTTTCCGCTGTCCGGCATCTAATTGGGGGTGAAGGATTAATTGCTGGGCGGTGAAGGTTTCTAGGGCTGTCGCGACACTCCCCTCAGCCATTTGGATAAAATTAATAATTTCCGACCACAGAATGCCCCCACGGACGAAGAGAGGATCGAACATACAGCACTGTCCCTAGAGATTGATACATCATCCATTGTAGGGTGCTGTTGATGATTACCTTCCGATGGCTAGCAGCATCCTGACATAAATCATCCTTTGGAGATATTTGAGTTGAGTGCAGAGATCTAAATAACCTCCGATCTAGGGATCGGAGGTTATTTAGGTAATTTCTGGAAAAGAGTCCTCATTCATGAGGGTGGTATTACTCTTCTGGAGTAGTCGTAGGGCGAATTTGTTCTAATTCGTGACAATCATCAGATACTAGTGGCTCGGCGTTACCACGATAGACGGAGGCTAACTTCTGAGAGATCGAGGCAATACTTTCGAGGCGCACCATTTCTTCCCAAGCGGAAACTTCATCATCTTCATCAGTCTCATAGCGAATCGTGACTAAATCGCCTTCGATATCGGTAATGCGCGCACGTTCGATCCACCGTTGTTGATCTCGTAAGAAAATACACACTTCACGACCATCTTCACACAGTTGATAAATCTTGCGGTGTAGCATGGCTGAACTCTCCTAAACAAATAAATCTGGTGGTGGAACTGAGCATCTAGTTGCGGGACTTCGGATGATAGTAACTAGATTAGCTTTCCCAAAATTAACTACAAGCGAACGGGCAAAGCCTAGGCTTCTGCTGGGGCAGAGGCTTTGCCAACGCCAACGGTTTAGTCGAGTAAGTTAATGTGAGCATCCAAACATGGTTTGAGGACTGAAGACATCGAGCGGTGACAATCCCAATCGAGGTGGTAGTTATCAGCTATCGAGAGCTGCCTTAACATAAAAGTCGAATTTGCCATTGTTGCTGGCGATACTTTGCCTAATTACATGGACTTAAGGTTACTCGATCGATATATTGAAACAGCGATCGTGTAGCCTATATAACTATGATACCTGCTTGCCTGTCCCTTTGGTAATTTAGTCAGGGGTAATTTGTTATCGGTAATCTACCCACCTACTCACCTATTTAAATCATGTTTACTGTCACCCAGCAGCCTCAAGCCGAACCTGTTTATATTTTGACCGATACCGAGACTCAAAGCTCTTTGACTATTTTCCCCGATCGCGGCGGAATTGCCACCAGTTGGCGAGTTAACGATCGTGAGTTGATGTACCTAGATGCCGAACGGTTTGCCGATCCGAGTTTGAGTGTACGCGGCGGTATCCCAATTCTGTTCCCAATTTGTGGCAATTTACCAGACGACCGCTATACTGTTGGCGATCGGCAATATTCCTTAGTGCAGCATGGCTTTGCCCGTAATTCTTCGTGGAAAGTTACCAACCAGTCTACAGATCTTAACGCTAGTCTGACGATCGAGTTAGAAAGTACCGATGCGACTCGCCAAGTCTATCCATTTGACTTCAGCGTTAGTTTTACCTATCGCATTCATGGTGGTGAACTGATTATCGACCAAACCTATACGAATAAATCCACCGTCCCGATGCCCTTTAGTACTGGCTTACATCCTTACTTCAAGGCTCCAGACAAGCACAGCCTGACGGTTGAAATCCCCTCCCCTAGTTACCAAGAAAAACAAACCCAAGCAATTCACCCCTTCGCTGGGAAATTTGACTTCAGCCAAGCGGAAATCGATGCCGCATTTACCAAGCTAACGGGTAAGACCGCGATCGTTACCGACACCCACCAAAACTTAACCCTGACGATGACCCAAGGACCGGAGTATCACAACATGGTATTTTGGACGGTTCAGGGTAAAGATTTTTATTGCTTAGAGCCGTGGACTGGTCCCCGCAATAGTCTCAATACGGGTGTAGATCTGCTATATATCGCACCAGGAGAGACATTGACAACTCAAGTAACCTTCTTAGCCAAGTTTCATACTTAAAGTCTTGCTTGAATTTATAAAGCTGTGCTATATTGAGAAAGTCTGATTTTTCAGCACAGCGGGACGCTAGCTCAGTGGTAGAGCATTCGGCTTTTAACCGATTGGCCCCGAGTTCGACCCTCGGGCGTCCCATTTTGATCACACAACAAATCTTCGGCAAGGGAACAGTCATAAAACTGTTCCCTTTGCAGTATCGATCGAGCAGCTTCAATCAACCCACCACCAACAAGGCAGGGTTGATGGTGAGAATCGAGGGTAAAACTTTAGAACTTTTAATTGCCTAAATCTCTAAAGAAAATACCATCCATTTGCAATAATCTACCTGTTTCTGGATCGGCAAATCCAGGGATAACGCTGTGCAAACTATAATTATGCTGTTGCATCAATGCCAACATATCTTGCATAACTAATTCACCTTCATAGAGTGGGGCAAGCGACATTTCTAGCTGAATGCCTTGAATCTGAGGAAATGTTTGAACCGCACCTGCTAGTACTTGTTGTTCAAAGCCTTGGACATCAACCTTGAGAAAAATATTCTGATTGCCCTGAAGATATTGATGCGCAATGGTATCAATTTTACTAAGTTTGACTGTTTCTTGAGCTATGTATGCAGATGCAGGTGCGGCATTTAAGTGAAGATCTACCATCGGCAGAATAGAACTACTCACACTATTGCTAGCAATATTAATCGTAATTTCATCATCGCGATCGCCAATTGCCATTCGATCGGCAATTTGCCAGAGCAGATCTTTATTACTAATTTGTTGAAGTTGGGCATGAGCCGTCGATAATGGCTCGAATGATACTATTTTTCTGTTATATCCTAGTTCTCTTAAAGATGTTGCATATTGACCAACATTAGCCCCAACATCGAATACGAGGTCAATTTGATAATAATTTAAGAAATGTTTGAGTCTAGCATAGTCAGAGATACTAATATTAAATCCTCTAATCTCAACACCTAAACTTCTACCTACCTGTTTGATATAATCTTTTATCATTAATGACTACTACTCCCATAATATCGATCGAGACCTAAGTTAATATACCCAGATACTTCTCTGAAGCGATCGAGATCGAGTTAGAGAGTCGCTAATATTTATAAATAACTACCACCAACTTCTAAACCAGCTAGCGAACTAGTCGCACTAACAATCAGTTCACCCTGACGAGTCCGTAAATTTAGCTTTAATCGCCCTTTAAGTGTATCTCGACAACAGATGCTCAATCCCTGTGCCGTTGGCGTGCGTACCATCGTTCCCGCAAAATCGGTGGTACCGGTGAGTTCGACTTGAAAATCTTGGTTGCTGGCTTGCATTCGCCATTCGCCCCACGGTTGAACTTGCCAATCGATTTGCGAATTCCACGGCACAAATTCGTAAAATTTACCGCGATAATGGATGCCAATCATCCCGACTTCTTCCGTCATCCACAGGACTTTTCGCTTCCCGCCCCCAGCGGTTAAGGCTAGCCCGACAGAATCCTCAAAACTATTACAATTGATCCAAAACCACTTTTGTGGAAAAGAGCGACCCCAGTTTTTTTCACTATAGGCTGGAACCCGATCGAATTCATAGCGTTGCCCTTGCCACTCAATCCAGCCTGTCGCCAATCCATGCGCCATCAAAATTTGCCATCCCGGTTCAAAGACGGGCAGAAAAGATAACAATCCAGCGGTAGATTGTTGGAGTTGCTGGGGTTGTCCCCAGCCGTAGACGGGGATAGTTTGATAGCACCAGCGGCAGTTTTGGTCGGGGAGGGAGCCTTGGTGTAAAGTAGCCGTAACTTGATAACCTTGGGTAATCTGCCGATCGAATTCATCAATTGACAATAATTGTGGTGAAATCGCTAAATTAGTCTCACCCCAATGACCTAAACCCAACTGGTTTTTGTCCGCCCAAAATTTCCGCACATCTGGAAAAGCACACCACAAATATTCCTCATTAATTCCCAGTATTTGTGCAGATCCGCCACTATGCAGATCGTTACCGCTGGGATCTTCAATCGAGTACATAAAGGCAAACGATTCACCAATTTTGGGTAAAGTCAGTCGAAAATACCAACCTTCAAAAAAGCCTCGTTCCGAGCTGTTCCAATGATAACCACTATGGGGTGTTTGCAAGAGTCAATCTCCATTTAAGTAATCGAACAGGCTAAGGGAAAGAGTAGATATTCTAGAAAAAACAACTTCCAAATAAATTGATAGAAATCCGCGATTGCTACTTTCTGTTCTAAATCTACATCTTGACTGCGCCACCATAAGACCCCGAGCAAAATGGCATGAATCCCAACGAAAACCCAAGTATTAACCATGGGTAACATAAATATTCCCGCACCGATTGTCCCTAAATAGGCTAAGGCAATTGCCCAGCGAGTAAGATTAAATACGGTTGACTTACCTAAAATTAGCGTGAAAGTCTGAATTTGATACTGTCGATCGCCCTCAAGATCTGGTACATCTTTGAAAATTGCAATCGCGATTGTAAAGACTAAAATAAATCCAGTTAAAATCCAGATGCTCAGTGGTAACTCTCTATCCCCACCTAAAATACGATTAAAATGGGCAAAAAGTCCGAGATTAACAATGCAACCTCGGACTGTCAGAATACAAAAAGCTGCGAGTAGTGGAAACTGTTTTAATCTAATTGGCGGTAATGAATAGGCAGTACCGATCGCCAGACTTGTTGCTACTGTGACAAATAACCATTTGCCTAAAATTAGCGCGATCGCGATCGCCATAAATCCAGTTAAGCCAACAATCCACCATCCGGCAACCATCGATAATTTACCACTAGCTAATGGCAAATCGGGTTTATTTACGCGATCGATCTCGACATCATATAATTGGTTCAACCCAACGATATAAACATTCCCGCACAGACAAGCAATCCAAACTCCTACTAATTGCCAGATATTTGTCCATTCGAACGGTGTGCCGTCTGTCTTGACGCACACAACTTGGAGGAAACCTCCAAGTCGATGCGTCGCTGCGACAGCAATCGAACTATGAGTGGTGGATAAGGCGATCCAATAGATTGCCAAAATGCTCAGACTGGTGCCAATAATGGTATGGGGACGAGAAAATTTCCACAGTTGCGATAGATCCAACATCAAAGATATTTGAATTTTTAAAGTGCGCTATCTTCTATTCTATAAACCTTACGGTGTTCTGAGTCAGTTTACCGATGATGATGGTCGCAAAACACTTAAAGATTTTGTGCCGATTCCGGATGTATATCCAGTTGGGCGACTGGATTGGGATAGTGAAGGTTTAGTGCTGTTGACTGATGATGGAAGGTTACAACATCGCTTGAGTGACCCCAAATACGGGCATCCCCGCACCTATTGGGTGCAGGTAGAGCGGGTCCCCGATCAAAGCGCGATCGAGCAGCTAGAGACAGGTGTAGAGGTACAAGACTACCTAACGAAACCGGCGATCGTCAAGTTACTACCCGCCGAACCAATCTTACCACCCCGCGAACCACCGATTCGCGAACGATTGAATATTCCGACAGCTTGGCTAGAATTAATCCTAACTGAAGGCAAAAATCGCCAAGTCCGCCGGATGACAGCAGCGGTAGGGTTTCCCACATTGAGATTAGTTAGGGTGAAGATCGGTTCTCTTTCACTCACAGGTTTATCATTAGGTGAATGGCGCGATTTGACGAATGCTGAGGTAAAGCTAATAAAAAAGTGTTGAATGGAAGATGAAGTCTTATCCGTTTACATTTCATGCCGCGCTCGGACAATATCTGAACTACATTCAAGCCCTTGAAGATAAAGAACCCGATCGAACTTTATATCTCGCAGTTCCCTTTGAAACCTATGATGACTTTAGATTAGTTTAATAGTTCTCCATTTGCCGTTGATTTAAGAGATGCTATACTAATTACTGGTGTAGCATTTAATCAAATCTATGTCAGAACTCACGAGCCAAGATTTTCAACAAGTGTCTCGGTGCATAGCGCAACTCTATCTACCCTGTCTTCTGGCAGATTTTCCAGATCGTGCCCTCGATTTGCTTAAACAACTGGTTGGTTCCGAGGGTGCCCTTTGTCAGTCATTTACCAGCGAAGGTACGAGATTAGTCGCAACGGATATATCAGCAGATCGATTGTCAGTGGTTCCGCCAAAGATTCCCATCGAGTATTTATATCAAGATCCATTAATCGGCAATTTGTTGAAAATGAACCGCTGGGATGCTTACAAAATTTCTGATTTTGTGAGTACTGCTGAATTCCATCGTAATGAACTGCACTATGAAATGTTTTATGCAGTTAGTTCTACTAACGTTGATGATGCTATCACTATTTCCATCCATGATAGTCCCCAGCAACCCAATTTAGGGCAGATGCCGTTTAGAGAAATTTACTCTCACAGATTAAGGGAAGATTTTCTGGATAGAAGTTTTTTGCAGAGACAGGAAACACTTAACAATTTATTTTTTGGGCTTAGCCGAACAGAACGAACTTTTACTGAACGAGATCGAGAGGTACTCAACTTATTTCGCCCTCATCTGCTCGTAGCCTACCATAATGTTCTGCATTATACCCAGCTTCAATCTCAGCTTACCAAATTGACTCAGGTTGCCGAACAATTTGGCACAGTGATATTATCCGTAGATGGCTATATTCAGCAGATCAGCGATCGCACTGCGGAGATTCTACAACTCTATTTTCCTGGTGAGTGTATTTCCGGTAGGCAATTACCAGATACCTTAAATAGTTGGGTGAAACAACAGATTAAAAGCTTTAATTATGCTCAACCAACACAACTGTTAAAACCCTGGAAAATTGCAGCATTTAACAACCATTTATCTGTTAGATTATTTAAAGATACTCTACATGGACAGTGGATTTTGACATTTGAACAGAACGAGAATGTCGAATTATCGATCCATTCCTTCTGCTCGATCGGGCTAACCAAGCGTCAGTCAGAAGTGATATTTTGGGTGACTAAGGGTTTAAGTAATGCTGAAATTGCTGCTCAATTATTTTGTAGCGATTTGACGATTAAGAAACATTTAGAGAATATTTACACCAAGTTAAATGTCCAATCTCGATCGATGGCAGTCGCGATCGCTTTAAACAAATATCTCAAAAACTTATGACTATGCTGCTGCGAGTCCATTAATAAACTGATTAAGTTTTTGGGATGGATAAATATTTTAGTATTAGAACATACAGTTATTTCACAGTAACTATGCTTTGGGCTGGCTATGTTAACTTTCGATAACAGAAGAGCCTGACAAGAGAAAATACGCCATTTAGCGTATTTTTTTTTAGATAGAAATGGCGTACTTTGAGAGCATAAATTACTTTGTCACTCACGTAGATTTACTCATGTACTCTCATTTAACAGATTGGGAGTTATCGATCGCCACATATTTTAGTTTGAAGAAACTGGAGTTTCATGATTATCGGTCTCTTTGGCAGTCGGGTTTTATTTTCCCAGAGATGCTATCGGTTTTGTTGCTGGTAGGAATTTGGCAGAAAGTTTGGCTGGAACTGAATGAGATTCAGTTCAAAGGTGTCTGGTTATTTTTGATTGCTGTATTTCTAATCAGGCTGATTTGGAATATCGCAATTTTAATTCATGGCTTTGGGCATAGTATTGCACGTACCCTGGTCGATCGACAGCTTGATGCAATCAACTTCTCCGCTATTCTTGAGCAGAGGCACCCGATCGCGATTATCCAGTCTCTTTTGCCCTTTTCTCCCATTTTTGTACCTTTTTTCAAACAACCGTCTTCACTGTGGGTTGAAGTCGGCGATCGAACACCCTGGAAGGTGCGACTTAAAGCTTCAGGCGGACTGCTAGGTAATCTGATTGCACTATCCCTGGGGATGCTCTATTTCTTGCAATCGGTTACCTCCGTGGAATCGATCTCTGATCTCATGGTTCTCTTAATCGTCAAATTTTCAGGGATAGCGTTTATCGTTACCAACTTGCTGATCCTGCTCAGTTCCCAATCCGATATGGTCGCTGTAGTCACGGGTAATACCGATCGGTTTTATTGTGGCAACTTTGGCTTCATTGGATGTCAGCAATCGGTAGAAGCCCACGAGCTATTACCTCGACATCTGATCGGTTTATTCAAAACGATGGGCCATGAAACCGAGATTCGAGGCAGACAAGCGGGAGGTGGGCTTACCTTAGCCTATGACAAAGCTGGTCACATCGTTTTTGTGGGGCACAAGATGGTTAATCCTAAGCGAGGCCATCTGACTCACGCCTTGGAATCGGCCTTCTCCCGTACTCGACGTCGGGCAGTTCAAACCGGCATCAAGCCGCTTGAATCAACCGTCATTGGAGCATGGCACTATCGCTTTGGCACCAGTGGTCCCCCTTCCGTTCTAGAAACTCACTGGCATGAATGGACTCCAGCGAGAATCGAGCCTGTCTGGCAAATTGAAAATGGACAGTGGACTTGTAGATCCCGGAATATCAATCATCGCATTACCCACAATGGTGACTTCGATGCCTGGAAGATATTTGGGCAGGAAGTCGATTACATCAGCCTAGGATTATGGTTGGAACGCGTTCTGCATACCCCCAATCGTACCGTTGGAGATTCCCCGAAAATCGCTGGCCTCATGGATCTCTCGATCGCGCAAGGTATGTGGACTGCCTCCGTGAGGCTAGCTTACCAGTTAACCATTGCCGTTACTCTGGAAGATGCCTTTGGTGGCCATCCGCCAGCTAAAGAAGCCCCCTTTACTGCCCCCGCCGAAGTAGATCTCAACGACTGGGCGGATATTTTTGAGACCGTTTTTGTAGCTTATGTCAGTGATTTGTCAGACCCACACAGTATTTTCATCCCTGATATCCAAGGTCAGTTGAAACAGCGGATCGTCCAGAAGTTAGAGCAGGCTCGTCGATTAGCACATCTGACTAAACAGCAGTTGACGAACTTTGCCAAAGTAGCTGTTGAGGCGTTTTTGCATAACGATGTCTATCGGGCCACTCAATTCTTCATGTCCAGATCCCAGGGTAGTTTTGGGTTAGTTATCCTCTCTACCTTAGCGGCAGATAGGCTGGTTCTAAGTGCACTGGGACAGCCGATCTCCATTGGTTTCGATCGGCAACATCGATACGCTATTTATGCCTCGGAACCGGCAGCGGTTGATGCCACTCTATCTGGTCGGTCCGGTACTTACCGCTTGGATTTAAACCAAAACGCAGGTGAAATAGCAGTGCTAGGGGCCACTAACCTGCTCATCTACTCCATGACCGAAAATCGTGAGTTGCGGAATACCGAATTGAGGCAACGACGGGTTTCTCTCAAGAAACATCCCTATATTCAAACGTCTTCAGGCTCATCTACAGATCCAATTGAGAGCGACCTCCGAGATATTCCCCAGATCCTGAGCAAAATTCAGAATACCTGGATAGATCCAACATCCCTCAATCGTCAAAGTGCTGAATATTTGCTCAATTTCCTGATTGCTAAGGCCAGATATCTGACAGAAAAGCAAGAGAAATTAATCACTCTGGGCATGGATCCAACCTTGGCAAAATCCAGACATGTGGATGTCCTGATTACTGGAGTCGAAAATAGCCTCTGGTTGGGCGAACAATTTGCCCAAGACTTAAGAGCAGTTTTTCCGTTGCTGTCTATCCAGACGCTATCATCCAATCAGGTCTTGAAAGACTTGCAATATAATTTTGAGAACTTACACTTGGCAAGGCAATCGATTGTGTTTGCGATCAGTCAGTCTGGCCAAACCTTCCCGACCCGTCAGGTGCTCCATGCCTTTGATTTGCTGACTCGTCAAGATATCATTCGGGAGTTTTTCGTCCTGACAGGTGAACCCACCAGCTTTATCGGTTCACCTTTAGCCCAATCCACTTTCCCCGGCGAACCTTTTAGTCGAAGAATTTTCACAAATGGGAGTGGGCGTAGAATGGCTGAACCTAACACTGCCTCTGTAGCAGCGACCCATCAGACCCTGACGGAGTTGTTATTTTACCTGGCTGGCCAGATGCATCTGGCCATACCCGATGGTCAGCCTTTGGGTTTGACCCTGTCGTCAGAAAAATATTTGGTGCTGGAGCAAATGAACAATGAGTTTCTTCATCAAAGTGTGCCCGATATTTTGGGAATGACTGCTACCGGTCAGGTTCAAAGATCGCGGCTGCATCAACAGTTAATCCAGGGGGGACGCAGATGGGCCCTGCATATCACAGAAACCCCTTTGGCCTGGGGGATTCATGCCATGTATGTGCTGATTACTGTGGGATGGGCTATTCCGTTTGGCTATACAATTCCCCTAATCCAAACCCTGTTCAAGGGGATTCTTCTTGCCAACCACATTTCGCAAGATGCCTTAATTGCTAGGATATTTGCGCCCTTGGTCGTGTTGGTTGATATTGCCATCTATATTTTCGGAGCCTGGATCTGGGCGTTGGGATTACGTCTGATCCAAAAACGCCAATTGTTAGCCCGAACCGGCAAACGTACTTTAGTGATCGGTGATATACCCTGGGTGCATCAGATTTTAACAACCTACGTTAGCAAAATGTTTTCCCTGAGCTATGGCATAACTTCGGTAGAAGTCCATGGTGCCAACCCCCAGGACCATTTACTACATCTCTTTGGTCATCGTGTTGTCCGAGGAACCTTATTGTTTCTGGGTGTTCCAGATGGGCGCTTTGGTCGGAAACGCCAGAGCGAAGAAAATGCCGTTTTCATGACAGGCCGGCAGGCAAACGGCATCCACACCCTGGGGGTTGGGCCGGAGATTGTTGCTGTAGGGACTAATTTATCTATTGGTCAGCAGGGGTTTACAGCAAACATAGTATTGCCGAGTTCCAACCCTACAGCTCACGAGCAAACCGGGAATCCCCCCCTCACAGATAACGTGATTGAAAATCTGCGGGAATCGCGCTTTGACTCATTTAGACGGCTACTAGCCAGTTACGTATTTTTCTGGGCCCTAGCAAAACGGGTAGCTAATTTCCCCTTTCTCAAATATGCTTTTTGGCAGTCTCAAAGCCGCACCAAAATTATGACCACTGCGGCTCCCGTCTCAGCCATACACCTCGATCGTCCAGAGCAGGAAGAAATCTCTATTCTCGGTCTCGATTCAGTGGCTACTCGTGAGCAGAGCTAACTACCCTGCCTATAAGGACTGACATCGTCAATTATTAACTACTTAAACTATGATTACTTACTCTAATTTATTACTTACTACAGCCTTAACTCAAGCCACCATAATTCTTCGGAAATTTGCCGAACAAGCTGACTTTGTTGAGCAATTACAGGTGGCTTTTGGGGACTCGTTTAATCTCAATATTGCGCTGGGAATTAGGAGCCAGTGGCGATCGGGTAATTTTGACTTCCTACCAAAGATCGAAGTTTTATCTAACGGTGAATTAGGCACAGCCAATGGTGCCTATGCTGCCATTTTAGACGAGATTTTGATCTCTGCGGATTTTCTAGCCCGACAGCAAGGGAATACCAATTCGATCGCCGAGTTATTGTTAGAAGAAATCGGGCATAAACTAGACAGATTGTTAAATGGCAATGTCGATAGCCCTGGTGATGAAGGGGCAATTTTCCGGCTGTTGGCAACTGGGCACACATTATCGGCGCAGACTTTAGCTGGATTGAGAGCAGAAGACGACCATGCCGTGATTATCGTTGATGGTCGATCGATCTCGATCGAACAACAAGATTTTTTTGGCGACGCTGGCAACAATACTCTAATTGGGACAAGTGGTAACGACTATTTTATTCCTGGGACTGGAGCCGACACTATTGATGGCGGTGCGGGAATCGATCGTCTAGTTATCAATAACTTTTTTGATGGTGACACTAACATCACCTATACCAACACCAATACTGGCACGATTACAGGTGGTTCCAATGACGGGACTAAATTCAAAAACATTGAGTCAGTTGATTTGATCACTAGCTTTGGTAATGATGTCATTAATATTTCTGCTGCTACTGGTGATAGTCTGATCCAATCTGGAAATGGCAATGATACTGTGACGGGGGGATCTGGTAATGACGTACTCTATACCGGAGATGGGAATGACAAGGTGAATGGCGGTGGGGGTAATGACACCATCGATATGGGTGCAGGAGCCGACACCATAGATGGCGGTGCGGGAATTGATCGATTGTCGATCGACGCATATGAACCTAGCAATACCACTGCCACCAACATTAAATATACCAACACCAATACTGGCACGATTACCGGAGGTCCCAAAGACGGTACTAAGTTCAAAAATATCGAGTCATTTTTTATCAATACTGGCTCTCTTAATGATGTCATTAATATCTCGGCGGCAACTGCTGATAGTACTATCAATGCGGGAGAGGGGAATGACGTTGTGACTGGAGGAGCAGGTAATGACTTACTCTATACCGGATCTGGCGATAACACCATCAACGGTGGTGATGGCAATGACACCATTCGTGCCGAAAATGGTAGTAATACAGCCAATGGTGGCGATGGTAATGACAATATCTTTATTACCGGAAATGGCAATCAAAACGTGAATGGTGATGCTGGAAATGACACCATCAATACCGGAGATGGTAATGACACAGTGAGTGGTGGCGCGGGGGATGACTCCATCGTGGCTAGAAATGGCAATAACAATATTGACGGTGGTGCCGGTAATGATTACATCAGCGTAGGTACAGGCAATGATACAGTGACTGGTGGCGGTGGCGATGATCACATCGATGTCGGGACTGGTACTGACACAGTTGATGGCGGTGGGGGAAATGACATCTTATCGATCGGTTTCAACGGTGGGGATACCGACACCACCACCATGACCTATACAAACGCCAATGCTGGCACGATTACCGGTGGCTCGAATAACGGTACCAAATTCAAAAACATCGAATCGGTTAACTTTACGACTGGCTCCGGTAATGATGTCATTAATATCTC
>JANPJH010000049.1:0-3932 GCA_031425415.1 Chamaesiphon sp. VAR_61_metabat_425
TGGATAAATTCGTTCGCTGACGATCGTGGGAATGTCTAAATTCCACAGAGCTAGGATGGTGAGGACATTGACTGTATTCATAAAACTGATGACTACGTCAGGCTCACTGGCAGCTATTGCCGCTCTCAATGTCTTAATTCGTAACCAGCCAGCCTGGATTGCCGCGATCGGATTGGCTGAATCTCGATAAATACCTAGTTGCTGGAGTTTAATTTGTGGCTCTAACTGATAAAAGGGTGATGCGTTGCTATCGACGAATGTCAGAAGTGTTACATTCCAGCCATGAGTAGCCCAATAGTTTGCCAGGATCGACATGACTCGCTCTGCCCCACCAGATCCCATTGAACCAATAACTAAAGTAATTTTCATCACAACCTGGGAATAAATACAAGCCACCAAATCATGGCGATTAACTAACACAGCCACGAGAAGGCTTAATGGGCATCGAAACGATCTGTGACTGAATCACGGCCTACAGGAGCCAGCGTAAACGAGATTGTTCGCCAATTCAAAGCGCAATTTGGCTCAATTTGACACGTTTTAGTAACAATTTAGCTGTGAGTGATAGACTGACTTGCGTGAAATTTTCCTATTTCAACCTGCTTGTTGCCAGCGATCGAGTGTCGGTTTGCAAACATCCGCATTCCGCATAGCTCTGGATATATGCAAGATAGCAGTTGCTTGAGACTGGCTGATGCTCGATCGTGATTACACCGAATTGGGCTAATTTTTATTTGTAGCAATTGTAATTTATCTACTTTCAAGAGCGGATCGAATTTTACTTAGTGTAAAGCATCGATCCGCTCTAAGTATTACCATTACATCATTTAGCTGATGTGGCAATAACCCGAAATCAGCTAGAATGTGGTCGCAGTCATCTAAATTATCTATGATGTAACTTCCCAAAATCTCGATCGAGATTCTGTTGAGGTAAACAATTATTTTAGCTATAAAAAATTTTTAAACAGAAATAAGACTCGGAACACTTTCAATATTTTATCTTTTATATGTCAATTAATCCCGCCTCATTAGCATTGCCAAGAAACAAGGTAGAAGTTTTTTTAGAACGTTACCAGTACTTCATTTCGATCGTGGCTACTTTTTTGTTCTTTTCGGAGCTACCTGAATATCTAGGCGACCAGAAAATTCTTTCACTCAATTTACTTGAATGGATTGGGATTTTTACTTTTCTGTCACTGCCATTTTTCAAGAAAATAGTAACTATCCCTAAACCCCTGATTGTTGGAATGGTGATATATTTTGCTGTTTCACTCTTTTCAGTGATGACGGTCAGTGCTGACGAAGCTGCAATGCAAGATTTCCGAAACAGAGTTCTCTCAATTTATTTTGTTTGTTTGATGTATGTCATCTACGAACAAAAATCTTTAAAGCAAGTTAAATATGCCCTGCTCGCAGCAGTTGTTTTATCTGTTTTCAATAATTTTTATGAATTAGCTAACCCGGCGGGATTTGGCACAATGAATGTCGGTCGCCCCGCCGGATTTTATATTAATCCCAATAAGGCAGGTGCTGCTTTAATGCTGGGGCTAATTTTGACTATTACCTCAATTAAAAAATCCTACCGCTGGCTGTTTGCAATATTCGTCGGTATGGGGATTATGCTTACATTTGCTCGTAGTGCAATTCTCGGGTGGGTCGTCTGCATGGCATTGTTAATTGCCGGTCGCGCGATCGCAGCCAAACGCCGGACAGTGGTGCTGCCAATGTTAATTTTGATTGCATTTCTAGCTACGGCTAATCCACTTCAATCACTAACTAATTATTTTAGCGGTGGAACTGATGGATCGTACTGGAACGTTTTAGACCGATTAGAACAATTCCAGAATCCTTCTTTGGATGATGATTCAGCCAAAGATCGTCAAGCAGTTGCCAAAGAAGCATGGAAGATGTTTAGCCAACATCCATTTTGGGGCAATGGTCTGGGTTCTACCAATAATTGGACTATAGCTCCGTTCTCTACCCACAACATGTATCTTTACTACATGGCTGATAATGGGATAATTGGCTTAATTTTCTTGCCGGGAGCGATTTTTGCAGTAGTCTATCGCAACAAAGGCGAACAGAAGATCGTCTTGATTTGTTATGCCATCTTCATGGGCTTATGGGGTGTCTTTAGTCACAATGTCTTGGAAGAAAGGTATAGCTTAATAGCTTTGTCATTAGTAGCCGCCATGAATACCAATCAAAGTCGGTATCTTAAGTATTCGCCCCAAAAATTTCAACTGGCATTGCCACCTGCCAATGCTCAATTTTTACTTCCACCAGCGCGAAAGCAGCGGTTATTACCCCCCCCTGCTTATCAAAAGACATTACCCACTCGAAAATAAACTGTTTTAAGCTGAGAGTTTTGCCACAGATGATGGAGCAATACAGATGGATCGACGGTTATCGATAGTATATGTGATTACTAGTCTTGAAGGTGGTGGTGCGGAGATGATGTTATGCAAGCTTGCGGCTCACTTAAATCCCCAAGTGTTTCGGGTGGCGGTAATATCGCTAATCGAGCCGAGTCCGTTGGTGAAAAAATTTCAGGCGGCGAATATCCCTGTATATTCAATCGGCATGAAACGGGGCAGAGTACCCACTTTACCGATGTTTTGGCGACTGATTCAGCAATTGCGGCAATTGCAACCAGATTTAATCCAAGGACGGATGTATCATGGCAACCTCGCTGCCCAAATTGCCAGTTTTTTCCTGTTCCAGCCGCAAGTTCCCGTCCTGTGGAGCATTCATTACACGCTTAACTCTCTGGCTACAGATCCACCGATGACGAGATTTTTGATCGAATGGGGAAGTAATCTGTCCCGTTTTCCCGCCAAGATTTTGTTTGTCTCGAAAATCAGTCAGCAGCAACATACTGAGTTAGGCTATTGCGCTGAAAAATGTATGGTGATCCCAAATGGTTTCAATATCGATGCCTTTGCCCCCCATCCGGCAGCGAGATCGAGGGTCCGAGCAGAATTGGGGCTGGCAGCAGAAACGATCGCCATCGGTTCTTTTGCTCGATACAACCCGATGAAAGACCATCCCAATTTTTTGCAGGCAGCCGCACAGTTGCATCAGCACCATCCAGACGTACATTTTCTGCTAGCTGGGGAGGATGTCGATCGGCAGAATCAGACTTTACAAGCACTAATCGCTAAGTTGAATTTAACCGATCGTGTCCATTTGCTGGGCGAACGGCGCGATGTCTCAACCTTGATGGCTGGGTTAGATATCGTGACGACTTCTTCGGCTTATGGCGAAGCGTTTCCGAATGTGATTGGCGAAGCAATGTCTTGTGGGGTACCCTGCGTGGTGACAGATGTGGGTGAATCCAGATCGATTGTAGGGGATACGGGGCGAGTTGTGCCACCCAAAGATGCTCCGGCTCTAGCTCGTGCTTGGCAAGATTTGGTGGAGTTGGGGCATAAAGAGCGAGTCCGATTGGGGTTAGCAGCCCGTCAGCGGATCGTCGATAACTTCTCATTGACAGCGATCGTGCCACAGCACGAAGCTCTCTATAAATCCTTACTCGGATAGACTTTGGTATCTATTTTAAAATTTAACTTTTAATTACTTATGTGTGGAATTGCAGGTTATTGGGACCCGTCGCATCAATTTAGTCAAGCAGACAGCCACCGGACTGTCACAGCGATGACTGATACCCTAGTGTCGCGGGGACCCGACAGCAGTGGTGTTTGGCTCGACGAATCTGCGGGTGTCGCTCTGGGGCATCGCCGCTTGGCGATTCTCGATCTTTCGCCGGAAGGAGCACAGCCAATGCTGTCACCAAATGGTCGTTATGCGATCGTCTTTAATGGAGAAATCTATAATTTTGCCGAATTACGATCAACACTGAGCGAATGCGGGTATCAGTTTCGCGGTCATTCGGATACAGAAGTGATGTTGGCTGCCTTTATGGAATGGGG
>JANPJH010000050.1:0-5015 GCA_031425415.1 Chamaesiphon sp. VAR_61_metabat_425
TAAATTGGCAGATCTCTCTGGGCATCTTGCTGACTCAATTTGTGATGTGTGTGGTGGGGTTTGGTTCCACGGCTCCGGGCGGTTTATTTGCTCCCAGTTTAATTCTAGGGGCAGCACTGGGTGATTTGGTGGCGACTAGTCTCCAGAGCTTACACCAGAGTGGAATTTTACCGATTAACTTAGTCGTCAGTTCACCCACTCTATATGCTTTAACTGGCATGAGTGCAGTGTTTAGTGCCATTACCCATCGTCCGATCATTGCGATCTCGATCGTCTTGGAAATGAGCGCGCAGTTCGATCTAGTTCTACCACTAATGATTGGCTCAATTGCGGCTTACCTAATTGCCGAAAAACTGTTTCCTGGCTCGATCTATCAACATTTATTGACTAGACGGGGGATTAAACTCGATCGCGCAGATTCAGCCGATCGCGGTTGGGCTGGTTTAACCGCCGCAGATATTATGGAACGCCGCGTGGAGACTCTGGCTAGCCAAATGACAATCGAGGCGGCAATTCAAGCCTTTGCCCGCTCCCACCATCGGGGATTTCCGATCGTCGCTGCGGGTAGATTAGTCGGCATCCTGACTCAGAGCGATATATCGGCATTCAGTAAACAATCCTGGGACGATCAAACCCCAATCTCTCAACTCATGACTGAGCGGGTAGTTACCGTCAATCCTCAAGATCCACTTACCTCAGTATTACACCTGCTCGATCGCGATCGAATCGGTCGGTTGCCCGTTGTAGAAGGACATAAGTTAGTCGGAATTATTACCCGTGCCGACATTATCCGCGTCCAAGCCGAGCGGGTGAGTAGTACCGTCAGCCCGCTGAAAATTCGCGCTCAACCATCCTATCTCGTCTATCAAACTAAAGCCCCAGCAACTGGTAGAGGAAGGTTATTAGTACCCCTGAGCAACCCCCAAACAGCCGATATTTTGCTCCGATTGGCAGCCGAGATTGCCTTAAAACAGCACTACGAACTCGAATGCCTCCACGTTATCCCCATCCCTCATGCCAGTTCCCCCACCGAAACGCCTGTAGATCTGAGTGATAGTCTCAAACTGATGGAGTGGGCGACGAATCAGGGCAAAATCTGGGGGGTTCCGGTTCATACCCAAATCCGCGTTGCCCATAACACTGCGGCGACAATCTTAGAAACAATTAGCGAACGACATATCAATCTGCTCTGTTTGGGTTGGCAAGGCAGTACATCCACTCCGCGCCGAATTTTTGGTGATACCATCGACACAGCCATTCGTCAGGCTAGTTGTGATGTGATTTTAGTAAAACTAGGTGAAAACTTGTTGGTTAATGAGCCAGACAGTGAATGTCTGACTCCGAATGCTTCCTTGGCAGCCTTAACGCGGCTGAATTATCTCGATCGCTGGTTAGTACCGATTTCCGGTGGCCCCAATGCTGAATATGCACTAGAGTTATTATTACCGGCTCTAACTACCCTCAGCCGCTCACCAAAAATTCATCTGTGTCAAGTCTTCACACCCAACGAGTCTGCACCAGATCTGAATAGTCTGGATGATGCTAGCCGTTTTGTCCGCCAGACTTTAGATCTTCACGTCAGTGTCACGCCATTATATGCGGCAGAAATTGCAACGGCAGCGATCAATTGTGCTACCGAGAAAGGCTGTCAAGGAATTATTTTAGGCGCGAGTCGGGAAAGTTTACTCAGCCAAACTATCCACGGCAATCTCCCCGAATCGATCGCTCGTGGCTCTAATTGCACGGTAATTGTCGTCCGCAAAGCGATCTGATCTCGAACTCTATGATATTGCTACCATCCCCCAAATTCGCCACCCGATGGCGATCGGGTTTCGCTCTGATGAAATTGGGCGGGTAATTACGATCGATAACTAAATCCCCTGGCCGCCCAGTCTCTCGTTTTAACTATTTTTTGATCTTGATAGACTAGCAGAATGTGAGCCATATAATTAAGGTAAAGTCGAGCATAAAAGCATGACCATAACTAGACACCGACCAATGACCCTAGCCGAATACCTTGAGTACGACGATGGCACGGATACTCGGTATGAATTGGAAAATGGAGAATTACTCGAAATGCCCTCAGAAAGCGATCTCAACAACGTTGTTGCCATATTTCTGTTGATTGAGTTTTCTAAGTTTTTTTCTTTTCAGCAATTGCGACGTGGTACAGAGGTCGTAGTGACTGGACATCGAGCGACTTCACGGGTTCCCGATTTAATGGTGCTTACGCCAGAAGCTGTAACCGCCCTCGCCGATAGCAAACGTAGTATTCTCTTGCCAGATATGCCACCACCATTGCTAGTGGTCGAACTCGTTTCTCCTGGCAAAGAAAACGAAGAGCGAGATTATCGCTACAAACGTTCGGAATATGCCGCACGGGGGATTGCTGAATATTGGATTGTCGATCCGGCTAAAGCGATGATAACAATCCTGACGTTAGAAGCAGGATTCTATGAAAAACAAGTTTTAACCAGATCAGATTTGATTCGATCGAGCATCTTACCTGATTTAGCACTAACCGTCGATCGAGTTTTGCAAAATTAAGCTAGACAACCAATTCATCCCCCAACTCCGCCGATCGAGCGGTTTTCGCTCTGATGAAATTAGACGAGTGATTACAATTGATAGTTTAGTTATGGTCGAGCTAGTGAATAAACCACCACCGACGATCGCCCCCGATGGCATGTTGTGCCTAGTAGCAGCCGTTAGACAGCAGCTATAATAGCAGATTGTTCACCGTTCGATAACGATATGGCAGGTCATAGTAAGTGGGCAAATATTAAGCGACAGAAGGCGCGAGTAGATGCGGTAAGGGGCAAAACATTTACCCAATTATCGCGGGCAATCATTGTCGCCGCACGGAATGGGATTCCCGATCCGGATGGTAACTTTCAACTGCGGACAGCGATCGAAAAAGCCAAAGCCGCAGGTATCCCCAACGATAACATCGATCGAGCCATCGCCAAAGGTGCCGGCATTTCCGACTCTGGTGCCCAACTCGAAGAAATCCGCTATGAAGGCTATGGAGTCGGTGGGGTAGCCATCATCGTCGAAGCTCTCACCGACAATCGGAACCGTACAGCCGCAGATTTGCGATCGGCATTTACCAAGCGCGGCGGTAATTTGGGTGAAATGGGCTGTGTGGGATGGATGTTTGAGCAAAAGGGGGTCTGCACGATCTCCGGAACAGTCGATGAGGATACGCTCCTAGAAGCCGCTCTCGCTGGTGGTGCAGATGGGTATGAATCGATCGATGATGCGGAAAATCCCGGCGCAGAAGTATTCACCACTGTAGCTAATTTAGAGCAACTCAGTGCCTCACTGACAGCAGCGGGACTGGTAGTCAGTGATGCCGAAGTGCGTTGGATTCCCCAGAATACTACGCTCGTCACAGATCCAGAGCAAAGCAAGCAACTGCTCAAGCTGATTGAAGTTCTTGAAGCTCTAGATGATGTCCAAACCGTCACCGCTAATTTTGATTTAGCAGAAGAGCTTTTGAATTAGTCAATGGGAGAAAGTTGTATGGGCTAAATCCGATCGCCATTCAGCTCCGGACGATCGAGAGGTGCTCTCTGCGTAGAGCTGCTTTTTGAGGATGTCTGCAACATTTGGTTCAACCTAAGGATTTGGGATGGGTGTATCTTGTTTGACGACCATCGATCGACCGATCCATAATGCCACCATCGCGATCGTCAGTGAGACTAAACCCACCGCCCAGCCAGGGAATAACGGTAATTGACGGGCCACAGACATAAAGACATTAAATAACGCTCCAGCCAGAGAAGCACCCCCAAAATAGAATCCGATCCCCAAACCGCCTCTAGACAGAGGCACCATACTCAAAGCAAAGGGAATCGTCCCGACACCGACGCAGCTCATCCCTACACCCAACAACAGCACGGCTACGGCATGAAAACCAGGTAATATGAGCAGCGAGAAACCGATCGCTAACGCGATTAAGCCACCGAGCATAGTTTGTAAATTGCCCCAACGCTTTGCCGCCAAACCGATCGGCAGTACGGTTACTAGTTGAACGGCTAGAAACAATGTCATTAACATTGGCGTTTGCGCTTTTCCCACCAAACCAATTAACTGTTGGGTTAAAATAACGCCCATCGTAATGGTGCAGCCAGTTAGCGCAACTAACAATAGGTTTCGGGCATCAGGTTGCTGTTCGTCTGCGGTAACTGCTGGCAATCGCACTTGGGTGGTTTGAGAGCGGTTGAGCAAGGTGGCTGAGAGTAGCAAAATAATCGAACTAATCGCAAATGCTGGCCCTGCTCCTAGTCCTTTGACAATTTGCTTGGAAGCAGGCAAAGCAAGGGTGCTAGCCAGTGTACCGACTAATGTCAAGACACTCGCTGCATAGGGCCAGTCGCGCTGACAGGCAAATTCGCCTAGGCGAGCTAACATCGGAGATCGAAACATCGCCATCGCCATCGCCCACAGAATTACCAGAGCCACAAATAACCACCGAATAAAGCTATCAGGATTGCCCAACAACACGATCGACGGCAATATTACCAACAATCCGGCGGAGAGCAACACCCCGATCGTCACAAATGGTCCTTTTAACCCCCATAATGTCTTTTGGCGATCAGACAAGCTGCCAAACATCGGTTCGATTAAGACTGCCAAAAAACCTTCGATCGCCAAAATTACAACTGACGAATCTTTCGGAAAACCAAACTGTCCCAACAAGTCAGGAATGTACATGCGATACACAATCCAACAGAGTACGATTGCGCCTTGCATCAGTGCCATTGCGAGTACTGGTTGCCAATCAGTTTTAGAAGTTGCTGAGAAAGTTTTCATGAGGTATGGGGCTAATAAAACATTGGAAACGATACTATATTTTCTCGGAGCGATTGAGTTAAATTGAGTGACAATTAATGAAAAATATTGTGGCTATGGGCACATATCTTCGCCCCATTTAATCGGCGGTTCATTATTACAAGTAAACTGTTTCATACGTCCGTTAATTAGTCCATAAACAACCCCATTATCGGTTT
>JANPJH010000051.1:0-55800 GCA_031425415.1 Chamaesiphon sp. VAR_61_metabat_425
CCAAAATTGGCGTGAATTCAAAGTTGCCCACCTGTCCAGGGATCATATCTTGCTTGAGTCGGAAGGCGGGGATATAGAAGCCATGAATCACATCCTGCGCTTTAAGGATCAGGTGCGCCCGTTGATTTACGGGGAGATGTAATTCGGTGCTGGTAACTTTTTGAGCGGGATAACGAAATTCCCATGCCCACTGTTTGGCGATGACTTCAATCTCATCTGCCGATCCTGTCATCACCATCGAGGTATTATGGTCGTGTTCCATTGGGCCGCGAATTTCCATCTCGTCATAGATCTGGTAACTGTAAAAGGCAATTCCCATCACTAATACAAACGGAATCGCTGTCCAGACAATCTCTAACGGAATATTACCTTCGATCGGTGGCCCATCTCCAGCATCATATTTACCAGCTTGTTGAAATAAAACAGCGTAGCCTAATGCCCCTACTACTCCTAGAAAAATAAAGCTACCGATCGTTACCAGGACACTAAATAATCGATCGATTAAAATAGATTCGGCTGAGGCTTGGGGTGGAAACCAGGTATAGGCTTGCTCTCCCACCCACCAACTAATTGCCGCTATGCCGATCGCGGCGACTGTTAAAGTTAATATTGTTTGTTTTTTCATCGTAAACTAACGTTGGGATCTTGCCCTAATCGCAATAGACGATCGGCGGTATTATGTATCCCAAATTCACCCGCTAAATGTGCGCCGAGGGTGCCGTGGACAAACATTAATCCAAAAATAAATAGTCCAGCAAAAACATAGCTCCACTGTACCTGTCTCGATAAATCCTTGCGCCAAATAAATCTCTGATAGCCTCTCCAGATCGTCATCCCGACGATCGCACCTAGCAGCACCACGCCGCCCACACCATGCCATAACATCGTCTCGAAGGCTTCCAGACCCCAAGCACTTTTGACACCTGCTGGTGAGTCAGCTAGCATCACCTCATAAAATCCAGCAGCAACTGTAAAGAAGGTAATAATCGCAGCCGCGACCATGTTATACCAGCCGACATCGAAGAAATTCGATCGCGTCGCCGGAATTGCTAACAATTTGAATACGGGCTTTTCGAGCGGAAATAATGCTCCAACAAGATCGAAACCGATCGCCACAATAAATAATCCCAGCGTGAGGTGGACTAAATTAGGATGAATGGGAATTGTGTAGGGTAAGCCATTCGCACCCATTTGTGTCGACACTCGATCTAGTAATTCTGGATTCATTTATTTACAATACTCCCTGTCGAATTGCCTCGACGACTTGGACAGTATGCAGTCCATACACCCATACCAACTTGTCGCCCAAATAAGTCTGATAGAATACCAACCCAGTTAATAAAACTCCTGCTGCTAAATAGGGCACAGGTACATGCTTGGGGTCACGCGATCGCAATACGTACCGCCAACTAGTAATCCCAGCCAGGATCGCCGATAACGACCAACCGATAATCGTGTGCAGGCTTAGAGTTGACTCAACCGCACTATAGGGTTCGGCTAAACCAGCTTCAACTTGTCCGAAAATCACAGCGATAAAAATGGAAATCGTCGCGAAAAACATATTCCACCAACTAACCTCATACATCCGGGGGTTGCGGGTAAAATAACCGATCAAATCACAACACGCCGCAAATAACACCATCGCAATCACAAAGTGAACCACGATCGGGTGCATGGTATCGGGATAGGGTAAATTATGCTCGTTTAAAGGCGGTAGATAGTCCCGCATGGTATTCCTCTATACATATAGCCTGGGTCAAAGTCCACCCCTAATCACTAATCACTATAACAATTTTGGCTAGAGACCGAATATTAATGTTCAACTCATCTGTCTTCAACTTGTGGATGTCCATCAGCCATCATTTTTTGAACTTCTGGCTCGGTGAGCGCAAACAGGCAGAAATTCTCGATTTCCTTACTACCCCTCTCTTTCTGTATATCACCCCAGTTTTCAGGGAATAGGCGAAAAGTTGCCGTATAATAATTAGTTGGATCTTTCTACGGTTCATTGATGCCAGTGTTGGTAAAACCCGCACCGAAAGGGATTATCTCACTCATTGCACATCAATCTTCGGCTGACATTGCAGTCTCCGCCCATGTTATATCCAGAAACGATAGCTAGTCTGAATACTCTCAAGCGGTTATCGCAGTTTGCTTCAGAGCTTGTTAGTCATGGTCCACTGTATGCGATCGCCAACTATAGAATTTATTCACCAACGCCTTTAGACCCATTAGAGAACTGGCAATTTTGGACTGAGCCAAAACCAGGTTGGTTAGAATCCCTACTCCGAGCTTATCCTCAAGAGTCAAGGCGCAAGGCATATTTGGATACAATGCTGAGCCGAGACCATGCCAGTGGAATTGAAACCCATTACGATGTATCTAACGAATTCTATGCTTTATTTCTGGATACAAAGTACAAGTTCTATACTTGTGCGGAATTTCTAAGTGACCAAGATACTTTAGAGGAAGCACAAGCGCACAAGGCCGAATACCTCCGTTCGCTCTTGCAGTTAACCGGGCAGGAGAAAGTTTTGGACTTGGGTTGTGGCTGGGGGGCAATGCTCAAATATCTTCAAGACAAAGGGCACAGGGGTAATTTAACTGGATTTACGTTATCTAAGGAACAGTTAACTTACGATCGGCAAACATTAGGTCTGAATGTTTCCCTCACCAACTTCATTACTGCACCATTTAACCATGCACCTTACGATCGCATCTTTTCAATTGGAGCATTAGAACACGTAAGACCCTCGGAGCTAAAAACTTTATATCGAAAAATATATGATGCGCTGGTGCCAGGAGGACTGGCTGTACATCAGTTCTTTTCCTTTGAGCGTGAATCCTACCCAGCTTCGGGAGTACTCGTGCAATTGTTTTTCCCCGGTTCTCTTTTGGTGATACATCTCCATCATATTGAAGCTGCCGAAAGTGCTGGCTTTAAAATTACTCATGACTCTATTCACGATTACAAACCAACGATCAGAGCATGGTATGACCGACTGGTCGAAAATCGGCAGGAAGCTCAGTCTCTAGTTGGGCTTGAGATTTATAATCGCTACATGACTTTTTTCCCAGTTGCCTGGTTATTTTTCCAACAGAAAGAGGCCGCGCTACATCGAATGGTGATGGAAAAATAATTAAGTAAATGGCTAGTAACCAACATCGAGAATAGCTGGGACCCACGGTAGTCATAATCTAACTCACAAGTTCTTCAACCAATCGAACTAGACTGTAAAATATTAATCATCAGCTCATCAACCAAGTAATCCCGATTGGAGGACTAGAGTATGCTCGACACTGCTGGCAAACTGGTTCCAGAAACAGCTCGTTCCCAAGCATTTATTCTGTGGTTTGATGAAGTTGGAATTGGGGATATCCCACTGGTGGGCGGTAAAAACGCATCCCTGGGCGAAATGATTCAGCAACTCACCCATAAAGGTGTGAATGTCCCCAATGGGTTTGCCACTACGGCTGCTGCTTACCGTTATTTTATTGCTCAAGCTGGATTAGAACCCAAGCTCCAGCACATTTTTGCCGACTTGAATGTCGAGGATCTGCAAAACCTCCGCCAGCGGGGCGAACAGGCACGATCTTTAATGCTGAATACGCCCTTTCCCCAAGAACTAGAGCAGGCGATCGCTAGTGCCTATGCCAAACTTTGCGATCGATATGGCGGTGCTGGGGCAGATTGCGATGTTTTAACTCCTATTGACCCCGATCTAGTCGAAGATTGTCTCCATCATACAGATGTGGCAGTGCGATCGAGTGCCACTGCGGAAGATTTACCCGATGCTAGTTTTGCCGGACAACAGGAAACCTATTTGAACGTCCACGGGGTCAAACAGGTGCTAGAAGCCTGTCATAAATGCTTTGCCTCGATTTTTACCGATCGAGCGATTTCCTACCGTACAGCGAGAGGATTCGACCATCTAAATGTATATCTTTCCGTCGGGGTACAAAAGATGGTGCGCTCGGATTTAGCTGCATCTGGGGTGATGTTTTCGATCGATCCAGAAACCGGATTTAGAAACGCTGCTTCGATTTGTGCTGCCTATGGATTAGGTGAAAATGTAGTTCAAGGAGCAGTGAATCCCGATGAGTTCTTGGTCTTTAAACCCACGCTTACCGATAGGTTTCGACCGATTCTGACCAAACGGTTAGGGAGTAAAGCAATTAAAATGGTTTACGATCTGGGCGGATCGAAACTTACCAAAAATGTACCCGTAATTGAATCCGATCGCGGTAAATTTGCGATCGATGATGATGAAATTCTCACCCTGGCGCGTTGGGCGGTCATCATTGAGGATCATTACTCAGCCGTGCGGGGCACATATACCCCCATGGATATTGAGTGGGCAAAGGATGGGGAAACCGGACAATTATTTATCGTCCAGGCACGCCCCGAAACAGTCCAGTCCCAGAAATCAGCCAATATTTTACGCAATTATCGCTTCACGGCAGGGCATGAACCCGCGCCCCCAGCTTTAACCATCGGCAGTGCAGTCGGCGAACGGATCGGGCAGGGGCAAGCACGGGTGATTTTTGATGTGCATCAAATCGCCGAGTTCCAGCCAGGAGAGGTATTGGTAACGAATAAAACCGATCCAGACTGGGAACCGATCATGAAAAAGGCTGGGGCAATTGTTACCAATCAAGGGGGACGCACCTGTCACGCGGCGATTATTGCCAGAGAAATGGGCATTCCGGCGATCGTCGGTTGTAGTGATGCTACTACAGCGATCGCTACTGGTCAAGCTGTCACTGTTTCCTGCGCTGAGGGTGATATCGGACGGGTATATGCAGGATTGTTGCCCTTTGAAGTGATTGAAACAGAATTAAGTCAGTTGTCCCATACTCACACCCAAATTCTAATGAACGTGGGCAACCCAGATGAAGCTCTAGGACTAGCGGCAATTCCCTGCGATGGGGTCGGTTTAGCCCGATTGGAGTTTATTATTGCCAACCAGATTAAGGTTCATCCTCTTGCATTGCTGAACTTCGATCTGCTGACTGATGCGGCGGTGAAACGGCAGATTGCTAAACTAACCGTATTTTATCCCCACAAGCCAGATTTCTTTGTTGATAAGCTAGCGCATGGTGTCGCCACCATCGCCGCAGCCTTCTATCCCCGCCCTGTGATTGTGCGGATGTCGGACTTCAAAAGTAATGAGTACGCTAACCTGTTAGGTGGTCGTCAATTCGAGCCGCATGAGGAAAACCCGATGCTGGGCTGGCGGGGAGCTTCACGCTACTATGATTCGGCATACCGTGCCGCGTTTGCGCTAGAGTGTCAAGCCCTAAAGCGGGTGCGGGAAGAGATGGGATTGATGAATATCATTCCGATGATTCCCTTTTGTCGAACTCCGGCTGAAGGTCGTCGCGTTTTGGCGGAAATGGCCGAGAATGGATTGAAACAAGGCGAACGTGGGTTAGAAGTTTATGTGATGTGCGAAGTGCCCAGTAACGTCATCCTCGCGGCGGAATTTTGCCAAATTTTCGATGGTTTCTCGATCGGTTCTAACGATCTGACTCAACTAACCTTGGGACTAGATCGCGATTCGGCTTTGGTATCCCACATCTTCGACGAACGCAATCCCGCAGTCATGGCAATGGTGAAAATGGCAATTGCCACTGTCAAAGCCAACGGACGCAAAATCGGTATCTGCGGCCAAGCTCCCAGCGACTATCCAGAATTCGCCCGATTTTTAGTAGAACAAGGCATCGATTCAATCAGCCTCAATCCCGATTCGGTAATTAAAACTCGCTTGGAAATCGCGCAGGTGGAAGCCAGTTTGTGATGTTTCTGGTGATTAGAGCGTTAAAATGTAAATTGATCGGCTAATTTTCATGGATTAAACTCCGGATCGTAAACATACTACCGATTGGTTTGCCAATTTGGCATCAATTGACTCCATTCTGACGATTGGAGCTAAATGAGTGCAAAGGTGTAACATTTGCGATCCAGGGATTTTCGATCGATTGAGTGTCAGTTAAGCCGTCTTAGAGGTAGTTTGTAGTTCAAGACAAGATTTGCTGACTTTTGGCATCGGGCTTGAGCGCGAAAGTCGCGATCGAAATGCCTAAAACCGAGAGAATCGCAGTCGGAATAAAAGCATTAGTATAGCTACCGAAAATATCCTTGGCACTACCAGCAACTATTGTTCCCAGCAAAGCTCCCGCTCCATAAGCTGTAAAAACTATGCCATAGTTTTTAGTGTAGTTGACAGGATTAAACATCGACAGTGTTGCAGTAGGTGCGATCGCTAGCCATCCACCCAAAGACAACCACAGCAAACTGAAGGCAAAAAAATAATTGGCAACCTGTCCTTTGCCAGTATTTAGCATCACAATCGAGGCTATCAAAATCATCATATAAGACAGAATTGCAGTCATTTTGGGCTTGAGGCGATCGGTCAACCAACCGAATAAGGGGCGACCGACACCGTTAAAGATCGCAAAAATTGACACCGAAGCAGTAGCCATGTTGGGATCGAGTCCGATGATTTCCTTGCCAACATTATTGGCAATCCCTACCGCCATCAAACCAGACAGAGTCCCGATCGCATAGCAGATCCACAGCGCAAAAAAGCTGGGCGAACTCAACAAGTGGTCTGGCTCAGTAATAACCGGACTGGCTGTAAACTGAGGACTGGGTTGCCAGTCTGTGGGCGGAAATCTAAGCTGAGTAGCAATCGCCCATAAGATCGCCGCAAAAGCCACACCAAAAATTCTAAACGTGTTGTCGATGCCATAAGTATCAATAAAAAAACCGGCTAGTGGTGCGGTAATTAATGGTGATAGACCGAATCCAACTACAGTTAAACCGACAGCCAACCCTTTGCGATCGGGAAACCACTTCGCCGATACAGCAATCGGTACGCCATAGACAATCCCAATGCCAGCTCCAGCAATCAGACCATAGGTAATCACCAATAAAGGAATACTGGTGGCGAAACTTGAGAGAAAATATCCCAAGCCAACGATCGTCCCCCCGACAGCGGTTACTTTAGATGCACCATAACGTTCGATATATCTGCTAGCGATCGGCATCAAAATTGCAAATACTATCAGCAATGTGGCGAAGGGTAGCAACGTATCTGTTGCCCCAACGATCGTTCCTTGCTTTTTCAAAGCTTCCGTCAGCGGCTTGCGAAAAATGCTCCAAGAATAAACCGTACCCAAGCAGAGCATCGCTGTAATGCCTAGCGGTAAAAATAGCCATCGACCTTGCCGAGCAGGTAAGTTAAATAGTCTAAGGTCATTCATTATATTTTCTTCGATCTCAATAGTCCGGACAGATGGATAGCAATAGGGTGTGAAGTATCGACGAAAAGCGCAGCATCAATTGGATTCGATTACCTTTGGCACACTACGCAAGCGATAATTAACGCTCACCTGACTGAACTATATATTACTCCGATCCACTCGACCGATCGACACTAATAATCATCCTCAACTAGTCAAAGTTAGTATGACAATAGAAAGCACAACGATCGCGCCTAACACCCGCCAAAAATGCAGAGGCATTTGCTCAAGCACTCGATCTACAGGTAAGCTCCAAAACGATGAATTAATTGTGTGGAGTCATTATTGTAGCTTAATTAATGTTTGCGTCCCAGCAGCATCAACCATCCGAACTGCTAGCATCACACCGTTGGAGTCCTGTCCGGTTAAAACCTCCGTTGGTGAATCAACCGTGTGAGCGTAAGTTACTTTATCTTTACCAGTTTCGATTGTCAACTTATTTCCTTTGCCTGGGGGATCGTAAACCATCGCCATCAAAGGTGCATTCTGAATCAGTTCTTCATCGCCAAGTTCTGAAGAAATGAGTTCGATCGAAATATGCCGGCCGCGATTACCATCGGAAAACTGGTCAAAAAATTCGACCCATCGTTCGCTCGGTATAGTTTTATTAATGTCAATTCTATTCATAATCCACTTCCTAACTGGTGAAAATCAGAAATAACTCTTGGATGATTTCAGTGTGCAGAGTTATTGCCCTCAATAAAATAATATTAGGATTAAGATGTGAAGATCTTGTGAGGAAAAGTGCCATCGGCATCGGGAGTGGCACTTTTCCGAGACTCTAAATCTTGGTATCTGAGTCAGGCGCAATCTCAATTCCGCGCTCGCGTCCTATTTCGGCAATTTTAATCAAATCTTGGAAGCCATGAATTTTTACCCCAATATGTGCAGTGGCTAATTGTAATTCCTGCTCAAAGGTAGCAATGCGATCTCCATAGCCACACAGTTGTGCGGCTACTTCAATTCCTTGATTAGCATTTGCTTGAGCGCAATCAATCAATTCCGTGCCGTGGAGCGGTGTGCGGGATGTCATCAGATTGAACCTCCAAAGGTGAGATACTTTTATCCTAACTCTAGATGCAAAATTGCGGAGTAAATTAGCTAGCTCAGATTTTTCAACGATCCTCACGAGTTCCTCATGTTTTTCGCCTATAGTACGGAATAAGAAGCCCTGACTGGTACATATACTAGCAAGCACTTCACAACCATCTCCCGATTAAGAGAGGTATCTATGTTTTTACTACATCGACCGACTCAAGTACTTGTTGAAATTCTCGAACTCAGCGATCTGTTCGATCCTTTCGATCCTGATGTTCTAGGCAGAAGTCATGCTGGCGAAGAACTGCAAGATCCCGCCTTATTTCCCAAAGCAGAAATGAGCTTTCCCTCTGGAGAATCATTACCCATCTGCTGGCTAGATGGTCATTACCGGGAACATCTTCATCTAGGACAACCTAAAATGGCAGTATCAAATCCATAAAAGTGCTTGTTTAACATTGTGAACCGATCGAGGCATCTGTTCTCTACTCCCCCTGCGGACATTCATCCCAGAGATTAGTAGCTTGACGAATACTACCCCATTTCCCTTGCCCCAAAATTAGATGATCCAGCAATGGAATTGTTAGTAACTTGGCTCCAGCTAGCAATTGACGCGTGAGTTCGAGATCTGCTTGACTTGGTTCTGTGCTACCTGATGGGTGATTGTGGGCGACGATTGTTTTGGTTGCACCTTGCTTGAGAATGGCGCGGAAGATTTCACCCGGTGGGGCGAGGGTTTCGGTTGCTGTACCGATCGTAATCAATTGAGTCCCCAACAACCTATTTTTGACATCCAATAATAAAATTGCAAATCGTTCTTGTGGCGACCACATCAACTCCTGACTTAAAGCTGCTACCGCTGCTTCTGGACTATCGATAATTGCCCGATCGGGTGGACGCAATAGACAAGTTCTTTGACCCAATTCTACCGCAGCTAAAATCGCTGTGGCTTTAGCTGGCCCTACCCCTGCAATATCCATCAATTCTTGCGGACAAACATCTCGCAATCTTTCCAACGGATCGCGCTGATGCTGGCCTAAATGATTGAGAATATATTCACCTAACCCGATCGCCGACAGTTTCCCAGGGCCTTGTCCTGTACCCAACAAAATAGCAATTAGCTCAGCATTTTTTAAATGTTTCACGCCGTGGGCTAGCAAGCGTTCGCGGGGACGTTCGGTACTAGGTATATCAATAATGCGGAGGCTGTAAGTCATGTTCGCGAACAGTAATCGATCGGATTATTTGTCACTTTACGATCGATAATAGTTCGATCGAATCGTTCAAATGGCTGATTTAGACTACATCGAGCGATTGGCAAAAATCCAAAATCTCTTCAGTTAGAGCGCAACGACATCCCCCAATAGTAAAATCGAAATCACCAGCAATAGTATCCCCGCCGAAATATCCAGGGTTTTTGGCGATAATACCTTCGATAGATAACGCCCCAACAATACTCCCACCAAACTAGTTGCAATCAATGCCGATCCTGCACCTGCAAACACGATCCAGGGTGATTGAGACTGCGCCGTCATCAGCAGTGTTGCTAGTTGGGTTTTGTCGCCCATCTCAGCCAAGAAAATGGTGATAAATGTTGAGAAAAAAGTACTCCAGATCCCAGATTTTTGTGGCTCTAATGAAATTGTCGTTGGGATTGTTGTTGGGCTACTATCATCACTGGTTTCATGCTCTGGGTTGGAAGGACTAATCACGGGTCGATGGGAACTACGATCGAGTTTTCATATTTATTTCATTTTCCCATATCAACCAGCAAAAATCGAGCCTAGAGCAAAATTCCCAATTCTCGATCAAATCGAATCGCCTCTAAGCTCAGCTCTCCATAGACACCTTCGATCTGTTGACGACAACAATCGATCGCAAAATCATTCAACTCCTCCGGCTCGATCCCAAACATTGCGACAAAGGTATCTGTCTGCACCCGACAAAATGATGGTCTTGCATCATAAATATTACAAGATCGGGTATCTCGATCGAGATTGATACACCAACCATCTTCCCCCACCATGCTCAGATAAATGGCTAGTTGCTCCGGTGCTAGATACTCTTCTAGTTCTGGTCGATCGCTCGGATCTAGATTACAACAAGCCCCACATTGCTTCACACACTTCCAAGTCGCCATAATATTTCAGTTAGTCTTCACTATTCACTATCCCCTATCCACTATCGCCTAATTTCATGTACTTTTGTAAAGCAAATTAATCTAACCAGGCTAGACATGGGTAAAATTAGATCGCCCAGCCCATAGGCTGACGAATAAATTTCAATCCATTTGCGAGGAAATATGGACTTCTTGAGCGGTATCGTTGATAGTGTACTGAGCATTAACTGGGAAGTAATCGCCCAACTGTCAATGGTGGCAATGATCATGATTGCTGGTCCAGTTGTAGTATTTTTACTCGCAGCTTTGCGCGGTAACTTATAGACTGCTGGCGTACTGTTAAGTTTCGATGGTGACAGCCACAGTCCGCCGCAACCACAGCAGAAGCAATATATCGAACAACTTATATTTTCCAAACCCAACAGGAGCGATCGAAATAATTGAGATCGCTCCTGTTGTTATTCAACCCAAGCGGTTTCAATCGTTGGCATTCTTAATGAGTAGCAACTGAAGTTATCTATTTAGGCATTCCTTGTCCGCCTGATTGTAGTCTTCGCAGTCTAAGTTCTTGCTCGGTGACTTGCTGTTTGAGCAGTTCGAGTTGAGTTTGGGTATTTTGTTTCTGCGACTCTAGTAATTGGGTTTCAGACTTCAATTTTGCCATCCGTGCATTATGATCGTCTGTCCGCCCTGGTTGGTAGGTGATACCCAGATACACAGTCACGTTACGCGAATCTAAGGTATTCACCCCTGCACCTAAATTAATGCCCAAGTCATTTTCGGTATTGACTGGATTTTGAATTACGGGATTGAGGGGATAAATATTCGGGAAGGTGATTTGTTGATTATTTTGGGGATTGCTCTGTTGAACTGTATTCCCATTAGAGGTATTCCCGATCGTCGAATTTTGATTAGAAGTTTGTGCCCTAGCGATGCTAGCTCCTAGCAACAGTGATGACACGATCGATACAGCAACAGATAAATATTTAATCATAATGGGATGCTTGGATAATATTGTAAATCGTGTGGATACACCCAATATTAAGTTACCCGCAAATGGTCTCAAATTGACACCCACGCCCAGAGATTAGAGATGTTTAGATAGCACATCTCTCACTCTCTGCTGACAAAAGTCCAAAGGATTGATGAGCGATTTAAGCGATGTGAGCGTTGATAAAACTAACGACATCGGCTAAACCTGTACCAGTCTTGAGATTGGTGAAAATAAATGGCTTGTCACCGCGCATTTTGATACTGTCCCGTTCCATCACCCCCAGATCGGCCCCAACGAGGCCAGCCAGGTCGATTTTATTGATCACTAATAAATCAGACTTAGTGATGCCGGGGCCACCCTTCCGAGGGATTTTATCCCCACCTGCAACATCGATCGTGTAGATGGTCAAGTCTACCAATTCGGGACTAAAGGTAGCCGCAAGATTGTCGCCACCACTTTCGAGGAAGACGATGTCGAGATCGGTAAATTGTTGTTCTAATTGTTCGATTGCGGCGATGTTCATCGAAGCATCTTCACGGATTGCTGTATGTGGACAACCACCAGTCTCGACTCCGACAATCCTTTCTGGCTCTAATGCCTGACTTCTGACCAGAAACTGAGCATCTTCTTGAGTGTAAATATCATTGGTGACTACCGCCAACTGATATCGATCGCGCAATTGCTTGCACAAGCCATCGAGTAGCGCGGTTTTGCCTGAACCTACGGGGCCAGCGATGCCAATCCGAATCGGGGACATATAATTTGAATTATAAATTTATTGACTTGATTAGGCTCATTCTATCTCCTAACTCCTACTGCCCCGCAGCTTCATTTCCACATTGGTCATCACAGGAGACAGTGATTTGACCGATCGCGGCTTTAGGATTGTACTTTTGAGTCTTGAGATACTCTTCATTGCTTTCAGGATAGTCTCCAGCAACACTCTGATTTTTGACTGGTTTGGGGCGAAAGGCTAAACCAGCGGGGTGTTGGGTGAAGCTGATAAATTCGCGAGACTCGTTCTCTTTGCTTAGAGATAGGGTGGCACTCCCATAGACGGATGTGGCTTGAGCGATCGTCGTACCTGGCCCAACACCTTGTTCCGTGCGATAGTTAGGATTGTCGGTCATCAGATGCTGAATTTTGTCTTCGTCAGTAAACTTGGTGCTAGCAGGATAGGGAATATAGAATTGTACCGTCCCAGCTTTCGTTACGGCGATCGCGTCAAATCCATCCATAAAACTAGTTTTGACGGTAAATTCAACCCCCTCACCCATCTGTTGTTTGAGATCTTTAAATGTCATTCCAATTTTTGCCATCCCAATCCCTACGGGGGTAATCTGCTGAGCAGGATCTGTCGGGATAATTAATTTTGAGACTGGTTCTTCTTTCTGAATTGCCTTAGTTTTGACTGGTGCTGGTGGGAGTCGAATCGCCACCGGAGTAGGAATCGGGTAGATTATCGGCGGAGTCGTTGAGATTGGCTTGCCAACCGGACTTGCGATCGGGATTGGCGACGGTTGCACCGATGGCAAGATCTGTGGTGTGGGGGAAATACTCGCGATCGGTGACGGGATCGCCGATGGAGATTCAATCGGTGTAGGTGTGACCACTACCGTCGGGGAATCGGATCGATCTCCACAGCTAGTTAGTAATTCGATCGACAATAAACAAATGCTGAGGTAAATTTGTTGTTTCATTTTTAATACCCAGCGTTTTCACCTCAAAATCACTCTAGAATCTAATTCTACCGCTAGTGAGCAGTTGATATCCACTGGCAAATGCTAGCATCGCCACGCAAAATGTCCAAAGGCTAGTCGGTTGCAACACGACTCCACCACTCAAAAAGACCAGGATAATGCCGATGGCGATCGAAACCCACCCAAAGTTCCCCATCGTCTGTCGCCAAAATGTTAACGAACCAATCCCCGCCAGTAATGCTAGTACGGAACCTGCTGCGGGGATTTTTTGCCACCAGCTATAATAGTAATGACTAGTGAAAACGATATTCTGCCCCAAAAAATAGATACTCGTAATCATCAATGCCAATCCCAGGATTGTAGACATAATTAACTCCTAGATGTTCTGAAATCTGGTTTTAGAATACCCGCACAGCGCAGAGCGATTGCTATGCAAGGTTATGACCGTTAAGTTATTCATTCTCATTACTACAATTCTCAGCTTATTAATTCTGGAAAATAGGTTTCCCTTCTTTCCGTTCAGAAATTCTCTCTGGGTCAGAGTTAGCAGTAACTTCGAGTTGGGGGTGGTTAATTCGATCGCGTCGAGCGTTTTGACGCTAGCAGTCGCTAATTATGCAATTTTAAATTATCCCCATCAGGGAATCTTCACAACGCTCCATTCACCTGTTATTGGTGGAATATTAGGTTTTATTATTCTCGATCTCTATATGTATTTTTGGCATCGGGCGATGCACACAGTGCCGCTGGCATGGCGATTTCATCGAATACACCATACCGATCTAACGATGAATGTCTCAACAGCCTATCGGTTTCACCCGATCGAGATTCTGAGTTCGAGTATTCCTAAGCTAATCTTAGTTTGGTGGTTGGGCATCTCTGCCGAGGCAATCTCGATCTATGAGCTAGTATTTACCGTAGTTGTCGCTTTACACCATAGCAATTTAGCTATTTCTACTACCCTCGATCGACTATTAGCTTGGGTCATCATCACGCCAGAATATCATCGCATTCATCACTCCCAACTAGTAACCGAAACTAATTCTAATTACGGGAGTGTTTTAAGCTGTTGGGATCGAATCTTTCAAACTAAAAAATATCGCTCTGATATAATTAATACTCAACTTGGTTTAAAAGATGAAAGTCGAGAACTAAATATCTGGCAAATGCTCAAACTACCAATGAGAGATTAAGAGATAGGGATTAGATAATAAATATATCTAAGTAAGCAACACGATCTTAAAAAGCTGTTTGCTGTCCCTATCCCCTATTCTCGATCGAGCCTTGAAATACCATCAAACCGCGTTTAGTGATAGCCTATTGGGTAATTTCGCAACCTGTGCATAGACTATGAGCAACCCGGAGATAACCACTAATTCCCCTATACCAGAAGCTTCAGATCTCGATTTTGCCAGGGCAAGTTTGCAGCAAAGTTTATCCAGATATGCCGCCAAACAAGTTGAGGAGATTTCCCCCAGCTTACAGCGCGATTTAGACACCTTAGCGCATACATTGACCAAGCTAGACCAGAGCATCTATAGTATCGCGGTGTTTGGGTTGGTGAGTCGGGGTAAATCAGCGGTATTAAATGCCCTAGTCGGACAAAAAATCTTAGAAACCGGGCCGCTGAATGGAGTGACACGATTCCCGCGCCAGATCCGCTGGTCGCCAGATGGAATCGTCCAAATCGATCTGATCGATACCCCCGGTTTAGATGAGATCGATGGGGAGACAAGGGCGGAAATGGCTACAGAGGTCGTGCGGCAAGCAGATCTAATTTTATTTATTATTGCGGGAGATATCACCCAATTAGAATATCAATTCTTGTGCGAACTGCGGCGGGCGCAAAAACCACTCTTACTAGTATTTAATAAAGCCGATCTCTATCCCGAGCGAGAACAGCAAATTATCTATCAACAATTAAAAAGTTTGAGCGGGAGTGGCGATCAAGTCAGTGGAGAATTATTGCAACGGTTATTATCGGCGGATGAGGTGGTAATGGTTGCCGCAGATCCAACGGCGATTCAGGTGCGGATTGAATATCCCGACGGCACGATGAAAAATGAATGGGAAAAACCAGCCCCCCAAATTGCTCCCCTTCAGGCAAAAATTCAAGAATTATTTGCCAGGGAAGGTCGCTCTTTACTGGCAATTAATGCTTTAGTCCAAGCGCGATCGGCAGAGGCAAGTTTGGCGAAAAGTACCTTAATTACCATGCAGTCGGAGGCTAATGCCTTAATCTGGAAATTTGCGCTGTATAAGGCGATCGCGGTAGCGATTAACCCCGTGGTAATTTTTGATGTCTTGGGTGGCGTTTTTGCCGATTTACTGCTGATTCGATCGCTTGCCAAGTTATACAATCTCCCGATGACCAACTATGAGATTAGTAAATTACTCAGTGGCATTCTCTTTAGCGGTGCAAGTTTATTGCTCGGCGAGGTAATTACTAGCGTCCTGTTTGGCGTGGGCAAAACAGCCTCAATTTTGAATACTGGCTTTAATTTAGCCGATTTGCCTAATTATCTGATCGCGAGTGCGATCCAAGGGGCGATCGCTGGTTATGGTGCCTATGCAGTCGGCACAGCCAGTCAATTGTATTTAGAAGCTGGTTGTACCTGGGGTGAATTGGGCGCAAATACGATCGTCAAACAAATACTCGATCGTGTGGACGATACCACAATTATTTCGCGGCTGCGGGATGAATTGCTACCACGACCAATCGAAAACCTCTCACCGAAATCAGCCGAGCAGAGTGTTACAGCCACCGCAAATCAGGAGTCAGTGTAACTCTCCAAAATTCGATCGAGCCTTTATAGTGGGATGAATATCAATCTCGATCTTCACACACCACTCCAACCCTCCCCACCATGTCAACTGTTCCGCTTACCTTCAGTGGCAAGATTAAAACCAATGGGCTTAATCTCTACTGTGAAACTTTTGGTAACCCTGCCGATCCAGCAATTCTACTAATTATGGGGCTTGCTACCCCCTGCGTCCACTGGTTTCCGTACTTCTACGAACCACTGGTCCGTGCTGGCTATTACGTCATCAGGTTCGATAGTCGGGATGTAGGCTTATCCGACTGGATCGATCCCGCCGACTGGTTGGCTAGCCCCTATACCCTCGAAGATCTGGCTCTAGATGCGATCGGCCTATTAGATATTCTAGGTATCGCTAATGCTCATATTATCGGCACATCCGTCGGTGGCGCAGTCGCTCAAAGGATCGCCATCAGTCAGCCTAGCTATGTTCGCACGCTCACATCCCTAATCTCGACAGGTGATGCCAGCAGCCTAAACTTTAGTCCCGATCTATTCCCACAATCCGATCGGTTTCAACCACCCACCATCGATCTTCACCTCCAATTTTGGCGATCGATGGCGGGTACTCGCTTTCCGTTTGACGAGCAACGCTATCGAGACCTGTATCATGAATGTTTTGTAGTGCGCAAATGCTATAATCCACATTGTCTCACCCAGCAATTTACCGCCGTGCTTCGCTCTGGTTCGCGGCTGGCAGAATTGCCCCAGATTAAGGTACCTACGTTGATCGTTCATGCCAATGAAGACCCGCTCATTACTGAAGCCGCAGCCTTAGCTTACTTTCGCCAGATTCCCCAAGCAACTTATTTAGCACTGCCGGGGATCGGACATGAAATTCCCGAAGGGATTGCGCCGACTGTCCTAACCGCAATTTTCGATCTTTTCTCACAGGTATCAAACTATGAATGATGAAGCCGCAGTTTTAGAAGCTTTCAATAGTTATACTGAAGCATTCAAAAAAATGGATGCGGGAATTTTGGTGGACTATTATGATTATCCATCAACCTTAACAGACAATGAACAAACCATCTTAATGATTCATCCGATCGTTGGTTACTTTGTGTTTGGTTCGATTATTAAGAAGTTCGCCGAAAAGAACTATGGCTATAGCGTCTTGGATATCATCACTGCCAAACAATTGAGTGAAAATCTCGCACTCGTTAGTGGTAGAGCCACTCGATATCAGAAAAACGACCAGCCTTACGAAGACTTTGGATTTACCTATACCTTACGCAAAAAAGCTAGTAAATGGAAAATTATTTATGGGGTGATTCATGACACCAATAAGTTTCTAACATTGCCTTAATTTATCAGATTAGCCGAGACTTCGATCGATCGGTGATGGGTTATTTCGTTGCATTAGGCTGAGTTGCTGCCGGCGTAACGATGACAATTGGCGATCGATCGACTGCAAATTTGTAGCTATTTTCTTGGGTTACACTCTGTTGCGACTGAAGATCGAAAGAACGATTGAAGCTGCGATTAGTTTTCTGCTTCCGCGCGCTAGCATCTTTTAGCTCAATTTCAACATGCTGTAATTTAGGCTGCTGCGACCAATTGTAGGTGAGTAAATTCACCACCGTCACCATCCCAACCACCGATAAGGCTGAATAAGTGACTAATCTGATTGCTACCTCTAACCCTTGGCGGCGGTAAACATAAGCAGGGTTGGACGGGGATTTGACTCGCACTCTGCTGGGGTTAGGTGTCGTTGCAGTCCTAAATCGCTTGCGGGGAGATTTCCGAGCTTGTGGCGACTGTGGGGGTGGATTAAAAGAAGGTAGTGCATTCATGAACTTAGTATACCCAACGAGGAATTGTACTTATTTATTTAGTACTTGTGTGATGGCTACTATTTGTGTCCTCACAGCCTCGGCTGTGTCAAGGAAGAGTAACCGCTACGCAATTTGTATATTCTGACAAAAAACGGACAGTAGTGCAATCGACTACCGCCCCGACTACCATGTTGGGAGTTAGATCGACTTAACCCAAGTTGCTAGTTACTAATTGTTAGTGTGATGAGAGGGTAGAAGGAAGAGGGTAGAGAGTTAGAAAGCCGTTAGAAAATGCCAGCATTTTTCCCACCCCCTACTTCCTACTCTCGACCCCACCGCTAACTCATAACTAGCAACTTGGGTTATTTATATAACTCTGTTGATAGACGTAATGCCAACAGACCAGGAATTAGCGCAATAGCTAAAGCCACAAAGACTTGAGTATCAGACATAAGAGATTCCTCCAAACACGCTTGATTTTACCTTTCCACAGTTTGCGGTAATTTTGGCGCAGACTGGCAATAATGTAACAAAATGTAGAAAGTAGGGCTGAGTGTAAAGAATGCCTGGTAGGGGCATACTAATACCAAGTTGCGGTAGGATCTTACTTCAGTGACGATCGAAGCCTCCCTCAGGAATTTCGATCGAATATGATAATTTTATAAGAAACTCGATCTAGTATTCCGTCAGTCGATCGGTCAATTCCGTCGTGAGTTAGCGATCTCTACTTCAGCCTCAATTTCCCCATTCACATTCTCTTCATCGATGATAGATAACCCGATCGAGTTACCATTCAATGTTGGCCTCTCTACACCTATTCTCTTGCTAGTCTTAGTCGCACTAGAAGCCGTTTTGTCAGCAGATAATGCGATCGCCCTTGCGTCCATTTCGCAAAGCTTGGTGGACGAAAAACTCCGCCCTAAAGCTCTAAATATCGGTTTGATCTTCGCCTATGTGCTGCGGATGGCATTGATTGTCGCCGCGACTTGGGTGGTGCAGTATTGGCAATTTCAGGTTGCGGGAGCTGCTTATTTACTCTGGCTGGTGTTTCAGTATTTCACGGCGGGGAAGGATGAAGATGGCGAACAACAACGCCCTCAGTACACTTCTTTGTGGCAAGTGATTCCGATGATTGCCTTTACTGATTTAGCCTTCTCGCTAGATAGTGTGGCTACGGCGATCGCGGTATCGAGTGATACTTGGCTAATTATCAGTGGCGCAACGATCGGGATTATCTTGCTGCGATTTATGGCAGAATTATTTATTCGCTGGTTGGGGGAGTATACCCATCTGGAAGATGCTGGATATATAGCGGTGGGATTGGTGGGGCTAAAGCTGCTGGTACGCGCGATCGTGCCAGATCTGGAGATTCCCGAAGTAATAACAGTTGGGATGGTGGCAATTATTTTTACTTGGGGATTCTCTCAACGGAAGGAATCACCTCAAGGCGAATAGTTTCAGCAATATTAAAAGATAACCACAGATAAATTAACTACAACTAACAACATCTGCACTGTGATTTGTCGGATGAATGGACTGTGATTATTCGATCGAACTGTCTTGGAATTTCACTCCACTTGCGACATACTTTCCGCTAATCACAGTTCATCAGTTAATCATTCTAATCATAGTCCAGACAACATTACCGATCGATCCAGTAGGAGCGGATATTCTAGCTTGCAAGCATTGTAGATCGATCGGCGTGATGATTGAGGTAGGGGACTCGATCGATTATTTCTAGGTTGCTAACATCTTTAGGCAATGCCAAATAAGGTATAATGCTAATATGGAAGATAAACCAATTAATTGGATCGGCACTTCTAGAGATGATGTATGTTCTTTCCCCGAAGATGCTCGGCGCAAGGCTGGCTTCCAACTGCGGGCGGTGCAACGGGGTGAAACTCCGACAGATTTTAAGCCGATGTCTACCGTTGGTAAAGGAGTTCAAGAAATCCGAATTCGGACGGAAGATGCCTACCGCATATTTTACGTAGCGCGATTTGAAGAGGCAGTTTATGTTCTTCATGCTTTTCAGAAAAAAACTCAGAAAACCACAAAGCAAGATCTGCAAATCGGTCAGCAGCGTTATCAGGAAATGATGGAATATCGAGAATCTCAATTATCAGAGGATAATACGCATGAGTGATGTAACCAAAGGTCGTAGTAATATTTTTGAAGACTTGGGGTTTGAAAGTCAGGAAGCTAACAATCTGCAAATCAGAGCAGATCTGATGTTAGATTTGCGAAAGTTTATTCAATCCCAAAATTGGACGCAGTCAGAAGCCGCGATTTTTTTTGGAGAGACACAACCGCGTATTAGCAACCTGATGAATGGTGATATCGACCGATTCGGTATTGATAAATTAGTTCAAATGTTAGCCTGTGCTGGTATGAATGTCCGAGTTTTAGTTACACCCAAAGCTAGCTAGATAGCAACTGAAATCTTTGTCATCTCCGCTCGAAACTAAAAAGCATGGGCGAATCGATTCGCCCATGCTTTTTAAAATACTAATTCAGAAAATTAAGTTCCGGAAGTCCAGGAATTGGCATAGTCGATTTGGTCTTGAGTTAGACTATCGATTTCAACGCCCATTGCTTGAAGTTTCAAGCGAGCAATTTCTTTATCTACAGATACAGGAATTGAATGAATGCCTGGAGTCAATTCACCTTTGTTTTTGACTAAGTACTCACAAGCCATTGCTTGGTTAGCAAAGCTCATATCCATAACTGCGCTAGGATGACCTTCAGCAGCAGCAAGGTTAACAAGACGACCTTCACCAATCACGATGATTGATTTGCCGTTGTTGAGTTTGTACTCTTCGGTGAAGTTACGCACGGTGCTAACTTCCGATGTTTTGCTAGCTAACGCTTTAAGATCGATTTCGATATCGAAGTGACCGGAGTTACAAACGATCGCGCCATCTTTCATTGCGTTGAAGTGTTCGCCGCGAATGACATGCTTGTTACCAGTAACAGTAATAAAAATGTCACCGACAACAGCAGCTTTGTCCATTGTCATCACGCCAAAACCGTCCATAACAGCTTCAATTGCCTTGGTAGGGTCAATCTCTGTCACGATGACGTTTGCACCCATGCCACGGGCGCGCATAGCGGTACCTTTACCACACCAGCCGTAGCCAGCGACCACGATCGTTTTACCAGCTAGTAAAATATTAGTAGCGCGGATAATCCCATCGAGGGTGGATTGACCAGTCCCATAACGGTTATCAAAGAAATGCTTGGTGTCTGCGTCGTTAACGTTGACAGCAGGGAAGGTGAGCACACCAGCCTTAAACATCGCTTGTAAGCGAACAATACCAGTAGTGGTTTCTTCGGTAGTGCCGATTAAATCGCTGAGTTGGTGTTGACGTTCTTGAACCATTGTGGCAACTACATCACAACCATCATCGACGATGATATTGGGGCGGTGATCTAGGGCAGTTTGAACGTGACGTTTGTAGGTAGCCTCATCTTCACCCCGGAAGGCAAACACAGGAATACCATAATCGACGACTAGACTAGCCGCAACGTCATCTTGAGTAGAGAGTGGGTTACTTGCAATCAAAATCGCATCCGCACCAGCAGCTTTGATGGCGATGGCTAGGTGAGCAGTTTCCGTGGTGATGTGGCAACAAGCAACCACGCGAATCCCAGCTAGGGGCTTTTCTGCTGCAAACCGATCCCGAATCTGACGCAGCACAGGCATTTCACGACCTGCCCATTCTATCCGCTGTTTGCCTAGGGGCGCAAGCGATAAATCCTTAACTTCATGTTTTAGTGCAGTTGCAACCATGTATCAAATTTCTAAAGAATTTAAACTTCGATCTGTTCTTAGGTTACAGGAAATGTTGAAATTTTTCTCTCCGTGCGATCGATGATGTTTGGGGTGATTCCCGTACCATCAATTTCCGTACGATCTCGGGATCGAAATGCTAGATCGTCATTTTGATATCATGGTGGTAGGTTTCACCCACTAATTATTGTCATGTCAGAAGAACGATTCGATCGATTGGAAGCCCAGCTCAGTGGATTTGTTGTCGAAATTAGAAATGAGGTCGCTGAAATTAGAAGCGAGGTCGCTGAAATGAATGAAAATACCCAGAAATGGGATGAGCGATTTGAAACGTACCAAAAAGCGAATCAATCGATCGTCAATTTAGCTTTTAGTCTGATTGCGTCAGCAACAGTCGTGACCATCGCTTCGGCACTATTTTTGCGGAGATAGGGCGATTCTCAATTTCTAGCGAACAAATTAACTAAATCAGCCCCTAATTTTGTTACAGAACATCACTATCCCTTCCATTTGCCCATGGCATCTGGTATGACTAGCGAGGGGATAGTGGAGCGATAAGTATGAATATGGCAAAATACGATAGTATCTTCAATGCCGAAGAAGATACAGAAATTGAGTTGAATGAAGCTGAAGGTTTGGCTGCGATGGTAGTAATTGCTGCCCTCTCGGACGATCCCAAAGACTTGGTAGCTCCAGATCTATTTTTGGATATTTTGGCAGATTTTGACTTGTATGCGGAGTATTCGGATGAAGATATCTTAGCAATGATCGATCGCTTGACGGCGATCGTGGCAGATGAGGGGCTAGGAGCACTATTTAATGCGGCAGATGAAGCAATTCCTGATGATTTAGTGCCTGATGCTTATGCGGCGGCGGTGCTGGCAAAAATGGACCCAGATACGGGAGATCTTTCTGCTCAGTCTCAGGTGTTTCTGAAGGAATTACAAGCAGTGCTAGATATCGATGATGCGGAAGCTGCTGAAGTGATGGCCGAAATTCAAAAAGGTTTTGAGGATGAACCGATTGCCTAAATCTCCAGCAGAAGCACAGGGGTAATCGATCAATTACCCCTCCTGTGATGATTTGAACCAGCAGTTACCACCCAAATCAACAAGTATTAGTCGTCAATTCACACACATACCTGATGACAATTAATTCCCACCAAATAATGTGCCGCTGAGAGCAAGTCTGTCTCGATTAGAGTTGGTTGGAGCTGGTTTAGTTGTTGGTGACTCCTAATCCCACAGGTTAAACCAATTGTCGAAATTCCCATCGCTTCCCCTGCTAAAATGTCTGCCTCGGTATCGCCAATCATCCACGCATCGAGTCGATCGACTTGGGTAGAATAGTCGCGGATAGCTTGTTCTAGGAGGATAGTTTTCAGTTGAGCGTAGTTTTGGTAGGCAGCTTTACTATCATCAGTGCCATAGATCCCTGTAAATAGGTGTCGGAGTCCATGTTGCTCTAAAATACTGGTAGCTTCTTGCCGATCGCGCAACGTTACCAAAATTAGCTTGACACCTTCTGCCTGCAATAAACTTAGTGCCCAACTTGCTCCGGGCTGGAGCTTGTCCTGTTGGAGTAAATCGGGTTGGTTGACAATTTGAACAACTCGTGCCATGAAAAAGTCGATTTTTTCATCTGTTAGTCCCGACCGCTGAGCAATCTCGCGATCGGGAGTACGGTTCTGCTTCATCTGCCAAAACTGTGCTTTGGTCAGAATATGTTGTTGTAGATTTCCCTTTCCCCGCTGCGGGGGTGAAAATTCACGGTAGAAGAGCGCGGTGTCCGCCAATGCCAACTGGTATGTGCTGTAATATCGATCAGATACATCTACCACTGGCCCATCAAAGTCACAAAATACAGTAGTTTGGTTGGACAAGCTACGGGGGAAACCTGCCATAAATTTCTACCAGAGATTAGTTTCGCAATGTTTCTTTACAATAACAGGTTTTTGATAAGTTGTCACTGGTATAAATTCGATTGAATCATCAGAAAAACCTATGTCATTCACCACAAGCGATCGTTACAAATCAAACGAAAAATGATGACTGGCAATATTCATTCGTTGTTGCAAATAGAACCGATGAGATCGAACCGCCAAACGCAAGTCACCTGCTCGCTACTTTAACAGATGACTTGCGATGACTAAACTTTGGCTAATTCCTTGACCTCCACTGGTGCTGTTAAAGCTTCCTCCAACTCCGACTTACCCAGCCGTGCTTCGAGAATGTTCATCACTTCCCGCCCGAAATCATTGGGGTTGTCGCGGAAGGCTTGGAGGCATACTTCCCCAAAGAATGAGCCTAATGGTTCGGGATTCCAGAGCAGTTTTTTTGCCACCCAAGGCATGTGACTCATCGGATTGTAGCCAGGTTTAATCACATTATTTTTAAAGGCATATTCCTCTAAATGGGTGTGAGGTTGTAAACCGATGAAGAAGATTGCTGGTTCGACTTTATCTGCTCCAAAAATTTTCTCCATTTCGCGGTGATAGGCGATGGTTTGGCGGATAGTTTCAAAGCGTTCGTCAATCACATTAAATGAATAATTGATCGATACCATATCTTCAAATCCCGCAGCTTTGAGATCGCGACAGTTTTGTAAAACGGTACGGAGGTTGTAGCCCATCCGCATTTTCCGCACTAGTTCCTGGGAACCGCTGGTAATACCGATCTCAAAATAATTCATCCCCGTTTTGACCATCAATTTACAGAGTTCGGGGGTGAGATTATCCGCCCGAATGTAAGCTGCCCATTTGATATCCGTCATCCCACTATCAACGATCTTTTGTAATAACTCGATCGCATCGTCTATGTAGCGGCGCGCGGGGATAAACTGTGCATCGGTAAACCAGAAATTCCGAATCCCGCGATCGTAGAGTTGACGCATTTCGGCGACTACTTCATCGGCTGGGTTGATCCGTACCTGCTTGCCTTCAATCACTGTGTAGACACAATAGCAACAGTTATGAGGACAACCGCGTTTAGTCTGCACCCCGATGTAGAAATCCCGATCTTGCAAGTAATAACTAAATTCGGGCCAGATTGTCTCAATATAATTGTAGTTGCAAGCAGTTTTTTCGATCGGGGCTGGCGGTTCGTGCACTAATCCTTTGCGTGGGGCTTCCCCGACGATATAGCAGCGTTCGCTGGTGAGATCTTCGCTTCTAATCATCTTCTCTAGCAATGCTTCCCCTTCACCGATCGAGACGATCGCCCCTTTTGGTAAACTTTTGGCTAGTTGCTCGTAGAAGACGCTGACGGCACCGCCACCGACAACTAATTGAGTGGCTGGGTTATATCGTTTAGCACGTTTTAAGCCACGTTTAATCAGCGACATATTCCGCCACAATTCAGTATAGTGGCTAGTTAACATCCGTGCGCCACCGAGCGCACCGCGTAGCTTTTTGAATGGGTTGCGATCGTAGAAAACCTCAAAGGAGTTTTGGAGGGGATTCCCGCCGCGCCCGCCTACAGGGGCATAAATTTGGATGTCTCGCCAAGAGTAAACTAATAAATCCGGCTGAAACTCATCGATCGCCGTGTCTAACGCCACCCCATAATCTAGGGGTGGTACCGCTCCCACATCAAAAATCCGCTGCTCGACATTCGGAAACTGTTTGTGAATATGATCGGCAAGATATACCACCCCGATCGGAAAAATTGGATTGCAGGGTAGGCGACAGTAAAGAATTTTTGTAGTGGTCATATTAATTATCGGTAGGAGTTCTACAATCTGTGGGTGTGGCTTTTCACCTGCGATCCTGCATGGGCGGTAGATCTGGCATCACAACTTACCCATGTACTGAAGATTTTCGAGAGAACTTACCTCACGGAGTTTATTAATAGCTTTAATATAACTTTACACAATATTTCGCTGGAAAGGTACTCTCAGACGGAGATTAGTTCTGGTGTGCTCTTGGAAGAAAAAGGGTATAGCTCTAACACTGCAAGCTTAACCACCGTAGAGGAGTTGGGCAAAGGGACAAGGATAAATACTGTTTCTCCCCAACCCCGATCCACTACCCCATCTACCCTTTACCCTCTCAGCAAAAGAACGATCCCCGATCGGCGAAAAAGTAGTATACTTTACAGCTTCTCTCCAAATAGGAGTGATAACTTGAGGATGCAAGTCTCTTTCTGGGTTCCAGGAGAATAAACGATTATGTCTCAGATTCTCGATTCACTACCCCAAGATGATGCAGATCTTATCTGCTGCTGTTATGTAAACAGTACTAGTCAGATCCAAGTTGCCAGAATTACCAATGTTCACAATTGGTATTTTGAGCGAGTTGTATTTCCCGGTCAACGATTACTATTTGAAGCCCCTAATCATGGGTATTTGGAAATTCATACTGGTATGATGGCTAGTTCTATTTTATCAGACAAGATCCCTTGTCAACAACTGATGGTTACAGATGTTGAGGAGCCATCGCCTTTTTTTAGCATTCCAGCTCCCGTCGAGTTGCAATATGCCAAGCCGTAATTTATATTTTGTCAATTAATTTAAAAGATCGATAGTTTCAACTATATGATGATTACTTTATCAAAATCAACACCAAAGTTGATAAATATTTCCAGCTTTGGTGTTAATTAATCAAAATTGCCATTCTCGCAACCATTATCCAGACTTTCGACCTAATCTATTTTGCAGATCTACCAATTTAGATCGCACAGCAACATGAGAGATTGGGGCTGGAATCTCTGTACTGGGCCAATTAGGTAAATTTACACAGGGGCAATTTTCGGCAGCTATTCCAGCCACGAGGAGGGGGATTGGCATGTTACACCGGGCACAGTCAACCAACTCCCACATGGGGCTAAGCAACTGAGCAATTGTTTGATTAGTACCTTCCAAATAACAGTCCCCAGAGGGAGGAGCGACAATTAAATCCCAACACCTGTCAAATTCTGCACTATAGTTCATCTGATGGAAAATTCTGCTCGGCGATACTGCCTTATCGCCATTCCGGATATAGACTTTCTTGCCTAACTGAAACCAGTGGGCAAGGTATTTTTTGACTTCAGGTATGGATGCCATGTGTAAGACCAATAAGCAGTAAATAGTTATCCAGTAATATTCAGCAACGATGTCCTCCTAAAAAGCTGCGCTAATATTATAGAGACATTTTGGACATGCTGACTGACTTGGTGATAATTAACTATATACTAGCGATCGAAATAGCGATCAGCGTAGTTGTAACGACAAATAACGGAATTTGTCTCGTTTATTCATCGAACAAATTGAAAATTAATAAATATTAATCAGGTAGTTTAGTGCCTAATTTAGATAAATTGAGAACGTGACCGCCAGTGACCAGATAAACGGGATTGGCAATTCCGCCAATTTGACGAGATAACAGTCCTAACCTGTCGCGAAATAACCGTCCACTAGCATAGGCTGGTACTAATCCCCAGCCAGTTTCCTCAGCCACCAGGATTACAGTAGCCAGACTAGTTTGCAATTTATCTAGCAACTCTTGGGTCAACTCTGTCCATTCAGGATCGGATCGATCGAGTAAATTTGCCACCCAAGTACCGAGAGAATCGACCAGCAGACAGTCTGAATCATTGGCTTGAGAGATTGTAGTTGCCAAATCTTGGACAGTCATGACAGTCTGCCATGTAGACGGACGACGCTGCTGATGGAGATCGATCCGCGCTTGCCACTCGGCATCCTGGGGATCGATCGTGGCAGTGGCGATGTAGGTGACAGCCTTACCACTGTCGATCGCTAGAGTTTCAGCCCATTCACTCTTACCACAGCGAGCGGCACCAGTGATAAGAATCGGTGGCTGCTGTATTTTGGGGGCAGATTCAGATATATTTGTGTTCATACTTAGGTTCGCGTGTTGTCAGGTCAAGGGAGAGATTTTCGTTAGATGAATAAATCGACAGCCACAGATTCCGACGTTTCCGGATCGAATTATGACAATCCAGACTCAAAGACCCAACTAGATCGAGTCCAGACACCCAAGTTTAGCAATCTTCGTCAAGATGCCAATCCCATTTTGGCAGCTCACATGCTCCAGGAAATGTACAAGATGGTAACGGGATGGCAAGGCGAAATTCAGGAAATCGAGCAGCGTATGGCCAAAATCATCGCCACTGGGCCAATTTTAGCGGCGTGGTTAGAGTCGCGGACTTTCAAGCTTGGAACCACTGGGGAACCCATTCCGACTCCTTATAGTACTATTGATGCGGTCGGGCTAACTGCGGTCGATCCTTTGGCTGGATATCGGCTGTGCGGACTGGATGAACATGGCAAACTGTGGACGCGCGCTTGTTCGATGGCCGAAATCTTGAGTGTGAGTCGGGCAATTGCCAGGTATCAGCAATTAAAGGAATTGACCGATCGTAAACAAACAATTGAATTACATATTCGCCAAATCTTAGAAGATTTGGTACATCTGCGGATGAAGTTGGAGGATTGTGAATAGTTGGATAAATTAGGTAAGTTCAAAAATTAGATCGATCGGAGAGATCCAAGCTCGAACTAGCAGCGTATAACCATACAGATGACAAACATAGGCGCGATTTTCAAGTAATCGCCCTATCCCATTTGAAATTAGTAGGTAAATCGTATATGTTAGTTCCACTTGCCAAATTCGATCGACTCAACTGGAAAAAACTGCTCACCTTGGGGATTCTCTCCGTCGGAGTTGTTATCGCCGCAACCAGCTTGCCTCAATATCTGATGGCTTCCGATCATGATGATGGTGAAGTCGATACTAAAGGTCGGAATTTGAATTTAACCGACTTATATGCATTTCGGGAACAAGATCAAAATTCGGGCGTAAAATCCGACGATCTAGTCCTGGTAATGAATAGTAACCCGCGATCGGTAGCTCGCCAACAGTATTATTTTAGTACAAATGCTCGATATGAATTTAAGCTGAGCCGGGTGGGCGATAATAATGCGACGCCGAACGGGAAGGAAGATATTATCCTCAGGTTTGAATTTGGCTCACCCAATGGGCAACAACAGCAGCCAATTAAATTTACGGCGATTAAAGATGGGCAAGAAATGCGATCTCAAAATCTGCGTACTACACCTTTAAAAAGCGACACACCGATCGTGAATGAACCAGATGTGGGTGGGTCGAAACTGGCGGTGTTTGCGGGCTTGCGGGAAGATCCATTCTTCTTTGATGTCGAGCAGTTTTTCCGCGTTCGCGCTGGCTTCCTGGGGACTGGTCCGAAAGTGGGCTTCCGCGAACCAAATAAAGCGATCGATTTTGCCAAAGGTTATAACGTCAATACGATCGCGATTCGGGTACCTAAGCAATTTCTCCAAGGCAAAAGTGGGGTCAACACTTTTGATGTTTGGGAGACAATTTCGCTCAAAGATCCCCAGAGCGGACAATATCGCCAAGTCGAACGATTGGGCCGTCCGGCGGTGAATGAGGGCTTGATTACGACCAACGATTTCTTAAATGCGTTTAACAGCGTTCCGCCTACTGTGGATCTGACTCCAGCGGCTGCGCCAATTGGGGCAGAGGCTGCCCGCACGCTCAAAGCCTTGGGGAACGATGACAACCGCACGAACGCGTTGTTGGGCGCATTTCTGCCAGATGTGATGCGGATCGATACCACCGGGGCTAGTGGTTATGGGAATGCCCTCAATGGCAAGGGTAGTCCGATTCGCGGTCGGATGCTCAAGGATGATGTCATTGATACTACTCTGAGCGTTCTAACTAATGGTGCCGTTAAGGGCGATAACGTCTCCTATGAGGGATCGGGAAATCCAGCCCAAGGACATAAGAAGTTAGAAACCAGTTTCCCCTATTTAGCGTTGCCCAATTAGCTTAGTGACTAGTGGCTGCTCAACAGCCACTAAATTTATTAATTAGGTTTTATCCGCTATGCAAATCTCTACCTTCAAATCATCATTTCAGTGGAAATCGATCGTTACGTTGACTTTAGTCGGCATTGGGATGTCGATCGTCTCTTATAATTTACTCGCTGCTCGTCACAGCAATTCGGCTTGGACATATCGCTTTCAGCGTCCCGCAGTCGGTAGCGTTACCCAAACTGTCCAACGAGAAATCGAATTTTACCAACGGCGGATTCAACAGCAACCAACAGCCGGAATCGATCGAGCTGCATTAGCCCAAGCTTACTTGAAAATGGCGCGGGCAACTGGAGAAAGTAGTTGGTATCTACTTGCCGAGCAGACAGCTCAACAATCTCTCGCTCAATTATCCGTGGATAATTATGGGGCAATTTTAGTCTTGGCAAAGGTAGCAGCGGCGAAACATGACTTTGCTCAAGCAATGACACTACTCAACCAGATGCCCCCGCAACACGAGGCTCTGGCTTTAGCAACTACCAATCATCTCGCTTTGGGTGAAGTAAGCATCGCCCGTCAAAAAGTAGATACCCTCGTGCAACGAGTGCCCACCCTAGGTAATTTTGCCCTCAAAGCTTTAGTTGAAGTAGCTCAGGGGCAAGATGATGGGGCGATTCGAGATTTTCGAGCTGCTATTGCAGCGGAAGAACCAGAAGAAGCGGGGAGTTCGGCTTGGGTGAGAACGTTATTAGGGCGGTTTTATTACAAGCGGGGACAACTCCAACAGGCGGAGGAGTTATATCAATCTGCTTTGCAAATTTTGCCGAAATATCCCCCAGCGTTATTAAATTTAGCGGAATTATCGATTCGGCAGGGGCAATTCGATCGAGCCGCGCAATTATACGATCGATTTTTCTTAACTAGTCAAAAGTCCCCGACGACTCACGATCATGTGGCGTTGAGAGGATTGGCACGGGTTCAACGGTTACAAGGCAATCCGGCGCAAGCGAACCAAACCTGGGCAAGAGCTGTCGGCAGATTGCGATCGGATCTGGCTGGTTTTGGGCATCGGCGTGAGTTGGCGCAATTGTTGCTAGAACGGGGACAACCAGCGGATCTCGTTGAGGCTCTGGCTCTAATGCAGACGGAAATCAAAGTTCGTCAAGATGCTGAAACCTGGAATACATTAGCGGCTGCGTCTTTGCAGTTAGGGGAATTAGCAGCGGCACAGCAGGCGATTCAAGCAGCGTTAAAATCGGGGGTTCGCGATCCAGCCATAACCGAGCGAGCGGCAGCGATCGCGCAAGCTAGGGGACAATCGGTACAAGCACAGCTTTATCAGCAACAGGTGCTGGAGATCGATCCACAGTTTGATGCTGGGGCTAGACAGGCTTTAGGTTTGGGTGTGGGGTTATCTGGGTTGAATTAAGTAATAAGTAATAAGTAATAAGTAATAAGTAGGTGATTCAATATGATTATGCGTTGGGTTAATTATCAGCTATCGAAAACTTGGCGAATCGCGATCGGCTTATCGATCGGCTTATTACTTAGTCTTAATTTAGTGTTACCCAGTCAGGCTCATTGGGCTGATCTAGCAGTGGCAGACATTCAGATTAGAGCACGGGATGTCGATCTGAATTTAACCTTACCAACAGGTTTAGTCTCACAGTTCGATGATGATAAAAATCAGCAATTATCAGCAGCAGAGGTATCTAAGCATCAACAAGATCTTCAGAAATTTCTGAGTCAAAAAATTCAGCTCACCGCAGCAGGGCAAAAAAGTGAAGCCTTAACGGTAAAGTCTAATACTGCTGAAAAAACGCCATCTAATCTCATCGCCAGCCCTGATACTCATAGCCAATTATTATTGCAATATCGCTGGGTCGAACCGATCGAGCAATTACAAATGCATTATGACTTGTTCGTACCTGGCGTAACTACTGCCCGTTGTCTGGCACAGGTATTTAGAGCCGATCGGATCGATAATTTAGTCTTTACACCCGACTCGCAAAATGCGGCTTTAATCGATCCGCCGATCGGTCAGCAAATCAGTGGTTTTATCAAGCTAGGAATCGAGCATATCTGGACAGGATACGATCATATTCTATTTTTAATTAGTTTATTAATGCTGGGTGGAGAATTAGGTTATCTACTCAAAGTAGTTACGGCATTTAGCCTATCGCATTCAGTAACATTATTTCTCTCAGTTTTAAACATTATCTCGCTGCCTAGCCGCTGGGTAGAAATTGCCATTGCTCTATCGATCGCCTACATTGCTTCCGAAAATTTGTGGCGGAAGCAGCCTAAAGCTAGATGGCAATTGGCTTTTATTTTTGGATTGATTCATGGGTTGGGATTTTCTTCTGCTTTGCAGGAGTTAGATTTACCTCGAACTAATTTAGTAACTTCCTTAGCTAGTTTTAGTGTGGGAATTGAATTAGGTCAATTCGCGATCGTTTTAGTTGTTTACTTACTACTGTCTTATCTGCGTAAATTTCCTTGGGATTTAGCGATTCGCCGATTAGTTTCGGTGGGCGTAATCGGCATGAGTTTAGTCTGGTTTTGGGAACGAGCTTTTTAGAAATAAATCTAATCAACCATCAAAAATCATGAAACTAATTAAAATATCGATGTTATCTGGATCGCTATCGATCGCGATCGCCACCATAAATTTCATTCTACCGGCTGCTGCCAATCCCTTACAAAATAACAGACCAATTGGCCTAATTCCACTCGAAATCAAGGATGCAGTCAATCCTACTGGTCAAACTAATCTCAGCCCTGGTAGTCTGCCAGTTCCCCCAAATTCTCCCGTTAGTCCTAATTCGTCGGATGTCAACCCCATTAATAACAGCCCGATCCAGATCTTCGATCCGCTCAAACCTGCTGCTCCAGCCAATATTCCCGATCCCCAAGTCGATCGCAAACCGCTAGTGGGTCGAACGATTCCAGCCGCCAGTGCTCTCGTCGTCAGTGTCCCTAGCGATCTGCAATTGGATACAGGTGGCGCGACATCGATTACGCTGATTTTAGCCAGAGCGATCTTTGATGACAATGGTGATGAAATTGCTCCAGTTAATTCGCTCGTGAGCGCGCGATTACAACCCGATAAAGGCGGCGTGAAGATTGTTGCCGATTCACTAATTTTGCGGGGTAAACACATTCAAATTCGAGCCTCTAGCGCAATGTACCGGGGGGAAACGACCACTACTACGTCCGGGACTAGCAAAGGTGATTCGTTTGGCTTGCTGGGAGAGACATTATTGCGACCATTTGGTGATATATCTCTCGTTGGCCGAGGATTGGGGATGATTGTCGGCATGTTTTCGCCGGAGCAGCAGACGGTAGTCAGAATTCCCCAAGGCACGATGTTTGTATTGTCTTTAGAATCCCAGTTGAAATTTTAGCGGTGCTCATTGATGGTAGGGCAGATCGATCGCAAAACAACTGCCTACCCCCACCTCGCTAGTTACCCCTACTTCACCGCCGTGGAGTTCAACGATGCTTTTGACTAGGGCAAGTCCCAATCCGGTGCCTGGATATTGGCGATTGAGCGCGCTATCGATTTGAACGAAGGGTTGAAATAGTTTGTGGGTATGTTCGGGGGCAATGCCGATGCCCGTATCAACGATCGCAATTCGGAGGTAGTTTGGTGGTGGAGCCTCCGCATCCGAGTTGTCAGGGCATTTGGCCTCTAGGGTAATGTGTCCCCCTTCTGGAGTGAATTTGACGGCATTGCTGAGTAGATTGATCAGAACTTGACGGATGCGTCGTTCATCTGCAAATAAATTGGGCAGATCGCTCGGTAGTTTGGTAGCGATCTGAATCTGTTTTTTCAGGGCTTGTGGTTTGACAAATGTCAGACTGGATTGGCACAGTAGCAGAAGATCGATCGAGGTACAATTAAGCGCGATCTGACCCGCTTCAATTTTGGCAACGTCAAGAATGTCGTTGATTAGCTCTAGCAAATGGTAGCCACTCCGCTCGATCGTTTCGAGACAATGCTGTTGTTTCTGGTTGATGCTGCCAAAGACTTGCTCTAACAGTCCCTCCGTCATGCCCAGGATGGCGTTGAGGGGAGTACGAAGTTCGTGGCTCATCGTTGCAAGGAATTCGTCCTTGAGGCGGGTGGCACGAGTAAGCTCTGCGTTTGTTTGCCGCAGTTGGACTTCCGCTTGTTTGCGTTCGTGCAACGCGGCTTGCCGTTCGGTAATGTCAATATGGCAGCCAATCATCCGCAGGGGATTACCCTGGGCATCCCAGTCAATTACTCGCCCCGAACAGATGACCCAAACCGTAGCACCGTTTTTATGTCGATATCTAACTTCGTTATGGAAAGGAATCTGCCCGTGGCTTTGAACGTGTCGATCCAAGCAATCCAAAACTCCTGGCAAGTCTTCAGCAAAGATTAGTCGTTGCCAAGTTTCAGGAACATTGGGCAGTTCGGCATCTTCGTAACCGAACATCCGTTTTAATCCGAGGCTCAAGTATTCTTGGTGGTTGGGAATATCCCAGTCCCAATAGCCCGCTAAAATGATATCTAGAATGTTCTCCAGCAGTTTTAGCTCATGGTGAATTTGCTGCGCTTGCAATCGATCTGCTTCAGCTTGTTTGCGATCGGTCACATCTCTAGAAATACAGAGGATCGACTCAATTGTCTGTCGAGGGGATAATTCTGGGACGATGGCCATTTCAAAGAACCGGACTCCCTTAAGCGTGGGAAGATCGAAATCGATCGTCTGTTTTTGCCTCGTTGCCAAGGACTTGAAGACGGCTGCTTCCCAGGTATCGATCATCACCCGATCCAAACCCAACTCACGGCAAGTTTTCCCTAAGAATTCCTCTGTGGGTATCCCAGTAATATCACTCAGCACTGGGCTGACATAGAGATGACGCAGTTGCAGATCGAATCTTTCGATAATGTCCGGGGAATTTTCTACCAGATTTTGGAATTGCTGTCGTGACGCAAAAAGGTCGGCTTCAGCCACTTGGCGATCAGTAATATCATACTCTGTCCGCAATGCTGTAATTCTATCGCTGAGGTCATTGGCTAGCTCGGTTAGTAACTGAACTTCATCAGCCTGAAATACATCGATTTCTGCCGCATAGATAGTTAATACCCCAAATACTTCATCGTCGATCAGCGGCAGAAAGATCGCCGATTTATGCCCCTGTTGTTGGATGATTTTTTGCCAAGGTAGATAATTGAGGTCGGTTTGTAGATCTTGGGATACATGTGGTTGTCTCGATCGAATGGCTTTGCTCACTGATCCATTCCCCTTGGCGGTGTCTGCCCAAGTAATCTGGATATTTTTGAGCTCGTCGGTTCCCTCTCCCGCCCAGGAGATCGGTTGGACTGTTTTGTCCTCATCATGCTGCAAGTACCCCACCCCAGCCAACCGGTAGCCGCCGACCTCAATCATGAGCTGGCAGACGGTTTGGAGTAAATCTTGCTCCTGTGTGGCGCGGACTAAGGCGCGATTACAAGCGACGAGGAGCCGCAGAGATCGCTTCAATCGCTCTACTTGTGGTTCTCGATCGCGCACTACTTGCAGACCTAGCTCGATCATAAAACAGCTTTTCTAGAGTGGGTATAGACTAAGTGCAACGTAATTTTTATCAATTTTTAGCTCACATCGATTGTTCAACTTTGATGCTCATCGCAATGTATCCTGGCTTGACTCAATCGCCATGCGGCAAAGTAGTGCAAACTGATATATTTTACAATTTAACCTGTCGTATTTTTAGATTACCCAGACATCACTGGGAATCTTACCAACTTAAGGGCTAAATCCCCTAGATTCGTTGTGCTGAATTTAGATCGATCGGGTAAAATTCTAGCAATCACCAAATCTCATTCCCCAGTGTGTACCGATTATGAGTTACAGAATGGATCGCCGGGCATATTCGGAAACTTACGGCCCAACCACAGGCGATCACGTGCGCCTAGCCGACACCGAATTATTCATCGAAATTGAGCGAGATTTAACTACCTATGGGGATGAGGTGAAGTTTGGCGGTGGTAAGGTAATTCGAGATGGGATGGGGCAATCGCCGATCTCTAATGCTGATGGTGCCGTAGATGTGGTGATTACCAATGCCGTGATTCTGGATTGGTGGGGAATTATTAAGGCGGATGTGGGGATTAAGGACGGCAAGATTTACAAAATCGGTAAAGCGGGCAATCCCTATATTCAGGATAATGTCGATATTATTATCGGCCCAGGCACAGAAATTATCGCTGGGGAAGGTTCGATTCTGACAGCGGGGGGAATTGATTCTCACATCCATTTTATCTGCCCCCAGCAGATTGAAGTGGCGATCGCGTCGGGCATTACGACAATGATTGGTGGTGGAACTGGCCCTGCGGCGGGAACGAGTGCGACTACCTGCACGCCCGGTGTCTGGAATATGTATCGAATGCTCCAGGCGGCGGATGCGTTTCCAATGAATATTGGTTTATTGGGCAAGGGGAATAGCTCTCAACCCCAGGGTTTGGTCGAGCAGGTTGAGGCGGGCGCGATGGGGTTAAAGTTACATGAGGATTGGGGGACGACTCCAGCCACGATTGATACTTGTTTGAGTGTGGCGGATGAGTATGATGTCCAGGTGGCAATTCACACTGACACATTAAATGAAGCGGGATTTGTGGAAACGACGATCGCCGCTTTTAAAGGGCGAACGATTCACACCTACCATACCGAAGGTGCAGGTGGCGGACACGCACCAGATATTATTCGTGTGTGTGGCGAAGCAAATGTGCTTCCCTCCTCCACCAATCCGACTCGTCCGTACACTTCAAACACTCTCGATGAACATTTAGATATGTTGATGGTTTGTCACCATCTCAGCCCCAGTATTCCCGAAGATGTCGCCTTTGCTGAGTCCCGGATTCGGCGCGAAACGATCGCGGCTGAGGACATTCTGCACGATTTGGGTGCATTTAGTATGATCTCTTCTGACTCCCAAGCAATGGGGCGCATCGGCGAAACAATTATTCGGACGTGGCAAACGGCACATAAAATGAAAGTCCAACGGGGAAGTTTGCCGCAAGATTCTCAACCAGCCGATAATTTAAGAGCAAAACGTTATATCGCCAAATATACAATCAATCCCGCGATCGCGCACGGGATTGCTAATTATGTCGGTTCGATCGAAGCTGGCAAAATTGCGGACTTATGTTTATGGAAACCGGCCTTTTTTGGAATCAAACCAGAGACAGTAATTAAAGGTGGAATGATTGCTTGGGCACAAATGGGGGATGCGAATGCGAGTATTCCCACACCCCAACCCGTACACATGCGGCCGATGTTTGGCAGTTATGGTGGTGCCAGAACTAGTACCGCTTTTACCTTTGTTTCTCAAGTAGCCCTAGAGCGCAATGTGCCCCAGCAATTACAATTACAAAAAACCGCTTTGGCTGTATCGGAGACTCGGAACGTGACCAAACGCCAGATGAAACTAAATGATGCTCTCCCCCAAATTGAAGTCAATCCAGAAACCTATGAGGTGAGAGCAGATGGAGAATTGCTCACCTGTGAGCCAGCGACTATTCTCCCGATGGCGCAACGCTATTTCTTGTTTTAAAAATGTCTGAACAGCATTTTCTTGGTGCCGATCGAGTTACGATGAAACAATAACTGAGAAGATTAGCGATTGACAAAATAGACCGAATGGATGGCTCCTACTTGTCTAAACTAATGACTTGTTTTTCATGGTTATCTCGTTTCTATTCTACTTAAAATGATCTAGTTAGCTGCTCTCATCAATGAAAATAATTTTCAGCGATCGGCTATAATTCAAGTTCTATTGGTTGTTGTGATTAATATTAGTAAATACATATTCACCAGTGAATTCATCACTCGAAAGATCGGCGGATATGTTATTATCCCGTTGTTGTATTCGATCTGTTCGTAAGGCTTCTGGCTGAGAGTTGGACGCATCGCGATCGCCTGGCAGTAACATTTTTTCGCCTGCATCTTCCACATAGAACTCAACTGCAACCTGCACCCGAACTTTACCTTTGCGCCAGCGACGGGTAGCCAGATCGAGAATTTCGCAATTAATGCCTTCATCGAACCATTGGCAATGCTCGTTAGCTAACCTGGTTGAACCGATCATTCGCACGGGAATTTCCAATCCATGTTGACGGAGTTTTTGATCGATCGCTCGACCCACCGAACCATCAAAAGATTGCGAAATTGCTTTTTTTAGTTTGCCAGAACGAAACATTGCCTCACCAAAAGCAATTACATCGTCATCACTACAATCATACGGAGTTAGGTTATTTGTCATAAATTTTTTTATTATTTAAAGATTTTGAGAATATACCATTAACATGATGCCATAGTATCTTCTAGCTAGACAACATGAATCTAATCATTCTCAGCGTTGGCGTAGCCTCTGTTGTGGAGAATCACAATTTACTCGATCTAATCATCAGATTAAGCGTAGCAATTATCTCAGGTGGATGTATCGGGTTCGATCGGTACATCCATCATAAGTCTGGTGGACTCAGAACTCACATGTTGGTCAGCTTGGGGGCTGCACTCTTTACTATTGTGCCCATAGCATTGACCGATCGCACAGATGTTGATAGTTTGAGTCGCGTGATTCAGGGAATTGCTGCGGGAGTAGGCTTTTTAGGCGCGGGGGAAATTTTTCACACCTGTATGTCCACAGATCCAGATATTCCGGGGCGAGTGAAGGGATTGACTTCCGCTGCTTCCATTTGGGTGACAGCAGCCCTGGGTATTGTCGCTGGCTGTGGTTTGTGGCAACTAGCTTTAGTGGCAACGCTGATGACTACGTTTATTCTATCTGGTCTCAAGTACTTAGAACGGAAATTGTGACCCGATCGTCATCCATCAGCCCAACCTTATCCCCTATCACCGAACCCCCGTCTTGAGCTAGAATTAACGTTCTGCAAAATTGAGTCACTCAGACAGTTTAACTATTATTTAAAGGGATAAAGATCGTGGAAAATAAACTAATGTTAATGATTCCTGGGCCTACTCCAGTACCAGAGACTGTTCTACTAGCACTAGCCAAGCATCCCATCGGACATCGGAGTGGCGAATTCAGCCAAATCATGGCGGATGTGACAGCGAATCTCAAGTGGTTGCACCAAACCGAAAATGATGTCTTGATGTTGACAGTTTCCGGGACTGGCGCAGTAGAAGCGGGGATTATCAATTTCTTTAGTCCTGGCGATCGAGTTTTGGTCGTCCATAATGGTAAATTTGGCGAACGTTGGGCCGAAATTGCTCAAGCATTTGCCCTCGATGTCCAAGAAGTAACCGCTCCCTGGGGACAGCCCATCAATCCTGCTGATGTCGAAGCAGCCCTCGCCGCCGATACAGCCAAAGCAATTAAAGGTGTCATTGTTACCCATAGCGAGACTTCCACTGGAGTGTTAAATGACCTAGAAACCATTAGCAAGCATGTAAAAGCACACGGGGCACTAATTATTGTCGATGCCGTTACTAGCCTGAGTGCCGTGAATGTACCGATCGATGCTTGGGGTCTAGACGTGGTCTGTTCTGGCTCCCAGAAAGGGTTTATGGTACCCCCAGGGATGGGTTTTGTCACCGTTAGCCCCAAAGCCTGGGAAGCCTATAAAACGGCTAAATTACCTCGCCATTACCTAGATCTGGGTAAATATAGTAAAGCCGCAGCTAAGAATACCACCCCTTTTACTCCCCCAGTCAATCTGATTGTTGCGCTCCAAGCCGCGCTTAAGATGATGCGCGCGGAAGGATTAGAAAGCATCTTTGCCCGTCATCTCCGCCACATGCACGCCACCCGCGCCGCGATGACAGCGATGGGTTTACCCCTGTATGCGCCCGAAGGACATGGTAGCCCCGCAATTACAGCGGTTGCGCCTACGACTGTGGAAGCCGAAAAAATTCGCAGTGTGATGAAGAAGAAATTTGATATCGTCCTGGCTGGCGGTCAGGATGACCTCAGTGGCAAAATCTTCCGGATCGGTCATTTAGGCTTCGTTTGCGATCGAGATATCCTCACCGCCGTCTCAGCCCTCGAAGCCACCCTGCTCGAACTCGGTCATACTGGGTTTACACCTGGGGCGGGGATTGCTGCTGCCGCGAAGGTTTTGGTTGGGGGTTAGGGGATTAAATCGTCGGTTTATTATCGAGTAACTTGTGCTATTGGTGTACTTCGATCCCGGATCGCCAACAGTACAAGTAGCCTCTGCTTCAGCAGAAGTAAGCGAAACCCAGCATCGTCACTAGCAACTGTTGAGATTGTTGGGTTTCGTACCTTAAACTCAATCTACAGATCTCAGGTGTACTGATTGTCTAATCTCTATGCCCTACCTTTAATGATTAATTAATAATTACGACTTAATTTTATGACAACTATCTGCAATCCACATATTCCCCTCGCCGTATATCGCGAGTTAGCGGCGCATCTTCAGCAGATTGCTGGCGTGACAGTAGAATTCTTAGCCCCGATCGACAGAGCATTTAGCTATACTGGGAGCCAACTAGACGGTATAGAAATCTCCGGTATAGATCGATTGGCTGATGAAGATCTCAGGAGATTGAATACCATTCTTAGCTATTATACCGATCGCTATAATCGCTCAAATAAGTAGGTGGGTATAATTATTTTCAATACTAGAATTGTCTGAAACCCTGATGGTGGACATGACCTACCCTACAATGTACTTTATATTTAATTGAGCATTCCTACTTACTTAAAATAATGGTGTAAATTAATTTTTATAATTTCAGTATCCTGAATTGACACGATGCGAATACTTTTGTGATAAATTGCTGTAAATGTGTGTGAAGAGTTAGATTAATTCATCAACCATCTCTCCAAGTTCGTAGACGAAGGCTGTTTATAGTAAATATTTATACTTTATGTCCTTTAAAATGGTAGTCAAATCCACAAACAATTGACAGCAGACCAGTTAGACTCCAGATTGGCAACAAAGGTGCGCAGTCTGAAGATCGAGATCGAACTCATCAGCCAGCTTGGTAATCTTGTAGCTCGATCGAATCGAGTCATGGCAAGCTTCACCAAATCCACGATTAGCTGACAATTTAGTAAATGAAAAATGTCGCTTGAAATATCTCAGCATCAGTGATAATTATGTTCAGTAGATTTTGGCGCAACGATGATAGTTCAGAACCGCAGCGCGGGGAGCAGCTAAATCGTGGGGAAGAGTGGCGTGCAACATCAAAATCTCCCGAACAGTCAACTCATTCAGTTATCGAACCACCGATCGCCCAGCATGAGATTATGAAGCAGGACTTTCCCAGTAATCTAGATTCACCACCTTTACCTGTGGCGACAGACGATCCAGAAGCCTGGTATCAACAAGGCAATTTGTATCGAAATGCCGGGAAACTAGATGTTGCCTTGGCTTGCTACAACAAGACGATCGAATTGCAACCTCATAAGCAAGAAGCTTGGGCGAATTTAGGCTGGGTATTGGTAGGGCTGGAGCGATTGCCTGAAGCATTAGAACGTTATCAACAAGCGATCGATCTTCAACCTCAAGATGCGGCAAGTTGGGCGAATCAAGGTTGGGTGTTATTTCAATTAGGACGGTACGCAGAGGCGGTGGAGAGCTGTGCCAGATCGATCGAACTCAACCCCAACGACCATTTTGCCTGGTATCAGCAAGGGCGCGCTTTGTTCGAGCGACAAAACTATGCCCAAGCATTAGCAGCTTACGATCGGGCGATCGAACTCAAGCCAGATGATAATCTAACTTGGACGCAAAAAGGTTGGTTGTTATTTCATGTCGGTCAAGTGCAGGAAGCTTGTAGTTGCTACGAGCGGAGCTTAGCAATCGATCCGGCTGACAAGTTCGCCTGGAATAATCAAGGTCAGGCACTATTCCAATTAGGTCGGATCAAAGAAGCAATTGGCTGTTATCAAAAAGCGATCGACCTCGATGCCAAATTTTATCAAGCTTGGAATAATTTAGGCGTTGCTCACTTCGAGCAAAAAAGTTTTCAAGATGCCCTGCGCTGCTATAGTTATGCGATCGATTTCGCCCCCAATTTCCAACAAGCCTGGTACAACCAGGGGAAAGTATTATTTTTCTTGGGTGACTTCGATCGCGCCCTGGAATCTTACACCAAAGTCATCCAAATTCAACCCAACTTTTACCAAGCCTGGAATCATTGTGGGAATATTTTATTCCATCTCGGTAAGTTAGAAGCCGCACTCGATCACTATGAGGTGGTGACAAAATTACAGCCCCAACTAGCTGAAGGCTGGACAAATCGGGGGAATATTCTCGCCCAGCTAGAACGCCCCCAAGAAGCTCTCAATTGCTACACTCAAGTTACCAACTTAGAATCAAAAGACGCGGATGCTTGGAACAATCGTGGCAAAGCCATGTTTCAGTTGGCGAGATACGAACATGCCCTCGACTGTTATCGGAAAGCTACCCAACTCGAACCCAACCACAGCGATGCCTGGAATAATCAAGGCAAAGCTCTATTTAGGTTAGGCAAATTTGAGGCGGCGATTAGTTGTTACGAGCAGGCAACAAGACTATATCCAGAGTTCTACACCGCTTGGAATAATCTTGGCGTAGCCCAATTTCAACTCCAACGTTACGACTCAGCCATTAATAGTTACGATCGCACCCTCAAACTCCAGCCCCAGTTTCATCAGGCTTGGTACAACAAGGGGATGGCGTTATTTCATGTCAGCCGATACGAGCAAGCTTTAGGCTGTTACGATCGCACCCTTAAGCTCAAACCGGATTATTATCAAGCCTGGAATAATTTAGGCTTTGTCCTCTTTCATCTCGGTCGGTTTGAAGAAGCAATTAATAGCTACACTCATACCCTCAAACTCCAGCCAGAATTTTATCCCGCTTGGTACAATCGAGGCGTAGCCTTAGCCCGTCTTGGGGAATATCGCGATGCGATTCAAAGTTACGATAAGGCTTTGAGCTATCAACCCGAAGATCCCTATATTTGGAGCAGTCAGGGGCAAGCATTTGCCGGTTTAGGTCGCCATCAGGAAGCCTTGACTTGCTATGATAAGGCCGTAGATCTCCAACTCGAAGATTTCGATCTTTGGTACTATCGGGGCAAAGCATTGACCGAATTAGGTCATTACGCCGAAGCGATGGCTAGTTTCGAGCGGACCCTCGAATTCAAGCCCCAAGATCCGACGATTTGGCATAGCTATGGCATCGTCCAAGCCTTACAAAAGCAATATTCAGCCGCTTTAGAGAGTTATGATCAAGCGATCGCCATCGACCCCAATTTTCACGAGGCTTGGTACGAGCGCGGCAATGTCCTGACCGAGCTAGGCCGACACGAATACGCCCTCAGCAACTATGATAAAGCAATCGCGATCGCCCCAACTTTCTACGGAGCGAGTCAGGGTCGGGGTCAGGTATTATTTAAGCTCGGTCGCTACCTGGAGGCAATCACCAGTTACGATCTCGCCCTCGCCACTGAGCCAAATAGCTTCGATTGTTGGTGTCAGCGCGGCTATGCTTTCTCGCAACTCGAATGCTGGTCTGATGCTCTAGATAGCTTCCGTACCGCCGTCAAAATCGAGCCAGCCGCTGCGACTGCTTGGTACTTTCATGGTAAAACTCTCCTCAAGCTCCAACAGTACCCCGAAGCATTAGCAGCTTACGATCGCGCCCTCAAGCTCAATCTGGAAGACTATCACAGTTGGAACGATCGCGGCTTAACTCTCGCCCATCTAGGACAGCCCGAAGAAGCGATTAAGAGCTACCGCAAGGCGGTCGAAATCAAGCCAGATTATCATCCAGCTTGGCACAATTTGGGCAAAGAATTGACCCTGATCGGCGATCCCGATGAGGCACTCGCCGCCTACTATCAAGCGATCGAATTTCAACCCCAAGACCCCGATACCTGGTATGGTTTGGGCAATCTACTCTGGCAATTTGGCAAACTAACTGATGCTAGCTACGCTTACCAACAGGTGACTAATCTTCAACCCGATCGCTACCAAGCCTGGTATCGTCAAGGTAAAGCTCATCAACAACTCCAGGACTGGCAACAAGCCGTCAAATGCTATGCTCGCGCTGCCGAACTGGAATCGACTAGCTACGATCTGTGCTACAGTCACGGTCAAGTGCTATCTCAATTGAGCCGATGGGAAGATGCCCTCGCCTGCTACAGCACAGCAATTAAACTCAATGCCAATGCCTCTGAAGCTTGGTATGCCAAAGGATTGACCCTCGCCGCCCTCCAACGCTGGGAAGAAGCGAATACCTGCTACGAACGCGCTCTCGCCCTCGACCCCCAGAACCAGTCGATCTTCTACCACCAGAGCCAAGTTCAAGCCGCCCAGGGGCAATGGGCAACCGCCCTGGAAGCTTGCAGCCAAGCGATCGAACTCGAACCCCAAGATCCCGCTGCTTGGGAACAACATGGACGCGTCCTGCTCGAACTCGGTGAATATCCCACGGCGATCTCTAGCCTGCAAACAGCCACTCAGCTCCAGCCAGAACGCGCCGGAAGCTGGCAACTATTGGGTCAAAGCCTATATCATCAGGGTCAATTTGTCGAGGCCTTGAGTGCCTATCGGATGGCACTGCAAATCGAACCCGATCGCGCCGAAACCTGGTACCATCGCGGTCAACTGCTGAGTAATCTCGAACGTTGGGAAGATGCCCTCGACAGCTTCGATCGATCGATCGAAGCCGACCCCAGCTTTGCCCTAGCCTGGTTCCAGCGGGGACAAGTCCAATTTCAGTGTCACGCGCCGATCGCGGAGGCGATCGCCAGCTACAACCGCTGCTTGGCTCTAAATCCCAATTATGCCCCCGCTTGGTATCAGCAGGGGAATATGCTGTTTCAAAGTGGCCAATTGGAACAGGCTCTGGCGAGCTATGATCGCGCCCTGGCCCTGAATACCGAAGACTATTACATCTGGAACAATCATGGGAATGTCCTCGGCTCCCTCCAACGATTTGAAGCGGCGATCGCCAGTTACGATCGCGCCTTGGCGATTCAACCTCAGTTCTATCAGAGTTGGCACAACAAAGGCAAAGCCCTGTTTCATCTTCAACGGTATGAAGAAGCTGTCACTGCTCACGAACGGAGTCTAGAAATTAACGATCGCGATGCCAATGCCTGGAATAGTCGCGGCATTGCCCTTCAACATCTCGGTCGCTGGCAAGAAGCCTTAGCATGTTACGAGCAAAGTGTCAATATCAACCAGCAAGATCCTCTCGTCTGGCTGAATCGGGGTATCGCCCTATTCCACCTTCAGAAATATGAAGATGCGATCGCTTGCTATGACAACTCCGCCATCCTCAACCCCGAAGATAGCCAAGCCTACCACAAGCGGGGCAATGCCCTCCTCGAACTAGGAGCTTGGGAAGCCGCCGTCGCCAGCTACGATCGCGCCCTTACCCTCAACCCCAAACTCGATCGAGCTTGGAATAGTCGTGGCAATGCCCTCTTTCAACAGGGCAACATGGAAGGTGCCCTTCATAGTTATCGCCAAGCCAGTGAGGTTGCCCCAGAAGATACCTACGGCTGGAACAATCAGGGCACAATCCACCTCAACCTCCAGCAGTATCCAGAGGCTCTAGCTTGCTATCAAACCAGCCTCCAACTGCGGGATGACGATCCCATCACCTGGTACAAACAATCGATCGCCCTGCAAGGACTAGATCGGTTAGATGCCGCGATTAGTAGCCTCGATCGAGCCATAAAATTAGATCCAGACTACACCCTTGCCTGGTATCGGCGGGGGAATATCTACCTATTACGGCGTGGATTTGAAGCAGCACTTACCAACTACGAAACCACCCTCAATCTCGATCCCGATCTCGCCCCCGCCTGGAACAATCGCGGTACCTGTCTGCTCGAACTCCATCGCCTCGATAACGCCTTATTCAGCTTTGAACAAGCCACCGGACTAGATCCTGAAAATCCTGAATTCTGGTTCAATAAGGGTAAAGTCCACAGCAGTCTTCAACAATGGGATGCTGCCGAATCCTGCTATCAGCAAGCCAGAAGCCTGACCAAACGGGATTGGTAAGGGAGTTGGGAGTGGGTTCAGTAGGGGCAATTTCTAAAAACTAAACGTAGTCCTAAGCGCACCAATTACAGCCCCAGTACTATTTGCATCCTGATTGGGTGCGGTTAGATAGATAATCCCTGGCGTAATCGTGAGACTATCACTAACCCTGAACTGATAAAAGCCTTCAATATGCAATCCAGCCTTGGTATCTGTAGTTCCATCACTAGCAGAAGTCACTCTGGGTTCCTGTCCGACTAATAACCCCGCCAGATTACCTGTACCACCAAAATCTGGTGCAGCAGCAGTTATCGCCCAGTTCCAAATCTGTCTGTCGCCGCCCGTGGCTTGATTCTGAGTATAACCAGCCCAACCACCTAGCGCAAATTGGGGACTCAGTTGAAAAGAGCCTTGCAGCCCAAAGTTATTACTCAAGCCCCCTAAATTAGCATTGGTACTACCCGTACCTGGATCTGAATTCAGCGTTCGAGTGTAAGTTACACCAACTTTAGAATTTTCCCCAGTTTTAAATGTAAGTTGTGCCAACGCTCCATAACTTCCACCAAATAACCCATTGCCAAGTGTTGGGGTATTTGGCGTACCCGCTAAATACCCCAAACTGAATTCGGTTGTATCGCTAAATTTGTGTCGAATCCCCACGCCAGCACCTTGAACGGTGTAGTAAATTGAGGGACGATTGCCAAATGCGGAAATTGAGCCACTGGCACCATCGCCATCAAAGTAAGGATTGATCGTATCAGTGAAATCATCCGATGCACCAGCATTGGCGGCAACTACCACCTGAGTTTGCGGCGTGAGTGGAAATTCGTATTTGAGTGCATCAATCCCGATCGTACCACCCTCATCCCCAGTCCAAGATAAACTACCTTCTGGGGTTGCCGCCGTTGCGCTTCCCAAATTCCCCGCCTGAAGACGGGTAGTAAGGGTTCCCTCTCCCAGCGTGGTTGAAAGTTCGAGCCGAGTCCGATGACCAACAGCAACATTTCGATCAAAATCACCGGAAATAGTCCCCGTTGCGCCAAAAATTACTTGTCCCTGCAATTTAGTGGTAGTAGAGAATTGACTGGGTGCTTCTATTTTCGGGGGATTGGGTTCTGGAGCCTTGGGTGGTTCTGGGGCTGGTGGGGGAGCTACTGGTGGAGCTGGTGGTTCCGGTGGAGCGGTTGGAACGGATGGGGATGGCGGTGTTTGGGTAAGTTCTGTTTGGGGTGAGGCTAAGGCTTTAGTTGCTGTTTTCGTTACTTTCCGCTTGGCTTTTTTCTTGCGAGGTTTCTTTACCCTGGACGCAATTAGATGGTTAGGACTAGATTGCGTGACGGTGGCTAAATTGGGTGCAGTGGCAACTAAGTCTGCGGCTTGGGCACCTGCTACTAGGAATAAAGTTGTACATAGTCCACTTGCCGTCATCATTAGCCAGTTTAATTGTCGATTCAAGGTATTCATAATTTAATGTGGTAATTTTACGATAATGATTATCATAGTCTATTGTCGGGTGATACTTCCTGGTTAAGGCGATGGAGCAATTGAACCCATCGATGCTCTATTTGTCATCACTGTCTAACCGCCAAAAATTGGATCGCGAGGATAATCCTCGCTATCGGCTACACTTTGTAGATCGCGCCGAGTGGAGCTTTAAATGAAATCGCGCAACATTTTTTTGATTTCGATATTGTGCAATTCCTCTGTCCCAATCATCGTTCTAGCAAATTCTTCTAGATAAACACTGGCATCTTCAACGATATCGAGTAGCTTTTTATACATTTTTAAAGCTTTCTTCTCATGAGCTAAACTTTCTTCCAAAATATCCTTGACTGAATGTTTATAAGTCTCTTCCATTGGGGCGATTTGGAGCGATGGATGACCTTCTAGTCCGGTTAATATCTCGCCTACCTGCTGAGCGTGGAGCAGAGATTCTGTCGCTTGAGTCTTAAAAAAATCGACGATCGGAATCCGATTCGGCCCCGTAACCATCAGCGCATAGTGGGTATATCGGACGACTCCAGCTAGCTCAAACTCCATAATTGTCCGCAGCAGGTTAATGGCTTTTTCTTGGTCTAAGTCTTTCATGATTAAGGATGAGAGTTTTAAATGGCAGTGGAAGTAGAGCCGATCTGGTGTTGTAAGTAATTGCCAATTTTGGTAATTAAATTACCCTCGATCGAGTTTGTGGGTGAGGCGACGATCTGACCGATCCACTTCTGCGCTGGCTGAGGCTGCGCCAAGGTGGTGGGGAAATGTCGATTCCTACACAGGGACGCTGCTACGCGATCGAGAATTACTGGAACATTATCAAGTCCCAGTTGACGATAATGCGTTTTTTCTGGTTGAGATCCATCTGTTAGCTGCGTGACAATTGCATGGGGAGCCGCCTTGCATTGATGAAGACACTTAACGGATTTAATTTCTACTCGTTCGGTCAACTCATTTCGATCGAGATAAGTCTGCATCGCTCGACAAATGCCGTCACTTCCCCTGCGCCGACAACTAGATCCTTGACAGACTCGAATCTGCATCTGGGTTGGGGTATTTGCCTCCAAACTTTCACTATCCCCTGCAACCAACGGTTCAATCGCTGCTAGCGTAGATAGCCGATTCGGTGATGGACTAAAATCGTCAAAAGTAGGCAAAGTTAATATTTGCTTGACTTTAATCCTGATTTTACCAGTGGTAAGGTTCACCTGTTTTTGCCCCAGGAGTGTCAGCCAGATGCCAGGTTGCCATTCCTGAATTAACGGGCGGAGACTTTTCGCTACTTTGACGACCTGTTCGCCACTGGCAGTCGCTAGTTTGATATAGCGATGAGGTATTCGATCGTCGCCCCAGCCCAGAAACTTTCCGGCTAGGGGTTGGAGGATTTTTTGCTGATGCTTACCCATGTCATGCTCCCAAAGTTAGGTTGTAAGTAAAGGCTATCCAAAATACTACTTTTGTCATCAGTTGTTCAACTTATCGCTAATTACTGGCAAAATTTTACCAGTAGCTATTACTCCAATACTCTCCCAAAGTACTGTCGAAACTAGATTCAGCATAAAAGCTCTTAATAAAGATTTTCATTAGTGTTGCTCAACTACTATATATAATTTAGGGACAAATGACAACTGTTTGCAATTAGCAAAATTTTCTAGCGTCAATCATTGCCAAGTTTTGATCGGTGACTAGAATAGTTATTATGAACTATTTGTCGCATTGCCAAGGAAATGTGCTCTCGATCGAGCCTCAAAAAATTATTGCTACTAATTCTCAAAAATATGTTGACATAGATTCTCAATACAGTTATAGTAATTTACATCGCTCAAGTTTACTGACAACAAGCAAACAACCGATCGTCACTTGTCGCAATCGCTCGTGTACGCTCTTGAATCATCAAAATTGTAAGTTTGTAGCTTCTAGTCATTGGCAAGAGTGTTCTCCTCTCTAAAATTAAGGATCGGCAGATCGGATCGGTGGGTTAATTCTCATCATCCGATTTTTTCTGTTTGGCAATTGGTCGATCTAGCTTTTCATCCCATCTTGAGAATCTCAATTAAATTTTATTAATAAAGATTCCTATTAATTTAAACTAAAAAAGAAAGGGGCATAATTTATGCTCCTCTCAAAATTGATATTTCTGGCTAAAGCCTAGACCCTAAATTACACTTTGGCAGGTACTTTAGCAGTCAAGAGTTCGTAAGTAGCTCTCATCTTCAACCCAACCATCACTTGAAATAGACCAGTACCATTATTGGAACCAGGATACTCTTTGTGCTGGAGGAGGAGGTGAGTCATTTCCCCGTGATATTTGGTCGAAATATTGCTGAGATGGCTTTCGATGTAGCTGACTTCTTCTAAGTTTTCCAACTGACCATCGAGTTCGAGGACAGAGACGGGGTTATTGTAGTAAGTGTCCGGCCCATAGAACATTTTGATGCCGGGGAAGTTACAAGTAAGCTTCCGCCCACAAGGTCTCCAGTCGATGGTCGAACCCTCATCAAACAAGTAGACAGGATCGAAGGCCGACATACCTTCACGCTGCATCAAGCGGACACGGAGCAGTTTACTCTCCTTATCATCGAGCAATTTAGTGGGTAAGACTTGAATCACGACATCTGCATAGCCGCGCTGAGGCTCGATGTATGCTTCAAAGTCAGGCCGACGGGATTCGATCGCCGCTAGGACATCATCATAGCTGTGACCGCGTTCGGCCATGTCACGTTGAATTTTCCAAGCGATTTTGACATCATCGGTGATATCTAAGTAAACGCTAAAGTCAATTAGTCCCCGCACTCTTTCATCATAGAGTGGGTGTAATCCTTCAATTACTACCACGTGGTTGGGGGCGATCTTTTCTGGGGGGTCAATCAGTCCAGTCTCATGGTTATAGATCGGTTTTTCGATCGTTTGACCACTTTTGAGAGCTTTGATTTGCTCATACATCAGATCGAAATTATTTGCCCGTGGATCGAGTGCGGTCACTTTTTGCTCTTTCCGTTGGTACCGATCGAGACTATGGTAGTCATCCAAACAGATGACTGTGACAAAATCTTCGCCAAATAAGTCGATAATTCGTTGCAAAAACGTTGACTTACCGCAACCGGAGTCTCCCGCAACGCCAATTACCACCACACGATCCACCTTACTGGTCATAGTTATCCTCTAATATCAAAATCTTTAAGTATTTAGTCTTAAGTTGTTTGAGATAAAATTTTACCTCAATCCGCCATGCCAGTTGAACTAAGCACAGACCGATTTGCGAAGTTGCGGCGGTCGATGCCTCGTGCAATTATCGCCAATTAGTCGGAGTACTAGTACCGAGATGGGCAAAATCGTACACCCTAGTACACTTTACACCGATGGCTGTCCTAATTTGCTGTTGATTCTCTATAAAGAGATGCTAATCGGCGATTTGAGCACCGAAGTAGCCATAAGCGGATGCTGTGCTGGTAAGCGGGCGCATTTTTGGCAAGAACTATATCTAGCAAGTATTATAGTGGCATTAGGCTGCAAAAGATCGGCTACTTCATCTAGATCGATTGTATCTACAGTGACAGAAATACGCATAGCAATTCTGACCAACCTCAATCCATCTCGATCGCCAAAAAATGCCCCTCATTAGTATTGCCACTCGAACAAGAATCGGATTCACACTTGTGCAAGGGGACGGAGCTACGGTATCCTGGCTGGCACGTGTTAATAATTACAGGGCAGGTTGTCTGCTAACTATTTTTACTGTCAACGAATATCTAGCGATCGCGTCGTTGATTATTTAGACTAATTAGAGAGTAGTGTCACCTGTTGTCTGGGGTTCGGAGATAAATAAAAATGTACAATCAAAGTCTAAGCGGTAATGCTGGTAACTCAGCAGCTAATAATCGTCTGTTTGTCTACGAAGTCATCGGTTTGCGCGACATGCAATCATCCGCTGTCAATATCCGCCGGAGCGGTACCACCTTTGTCACCGTTGCCTATGCGCGAATGAATCAGGAAATGCGCCGGATTGCTAGTTTAGGTGGCAAAATCGTCAGTATTCGGCCGCTAAGTGCTGTGGCTGAATCCCCCATGGCCATGGAGAGTAGCGAGCCAGTCACAACTGAAACTGCTGCAACACCTGCACCCGCAGCTAAAAAAGCTCACGCCGACGTGCCAGTAAACATTTATCGACCCAATGCTCCATTCACTGGTAAATGTGTCTCCAATGATGGATTGCTGGCTGAAGGTGGCATCGGTATGGTTCAGCACCTCAAGTTCGATATTTCCGGTGGGGACTTGCGGTACTTTGAAGGTCAAAGTATTGGTATTGTTCCACCGGGGAAAGATGCTAAAGGTAAACCCCAAAAGCTGCGCCTATACTCGATCGCCTCTACCCGGCATGGGGATGATGTGGATGACAAAACAGTCTCGCTGTGTGTACGTAAACTAGAGTACAAGGACGAAAAAACTGGCAAAGAAGTTGAAGGAGTTTGCTCTACCTTCTTGTGTAACTTAAAACCTGGTGATGAAGTCCAAATCACTGGACCGACTGGGAAAGAAATGCTCCTGCCTGAAGATCCAGAAGCCAAAGTGATCATGATGGCTACGGGGACAGGGATTGCCCCCTTCCGCGCTTACCTGTGGCGGATGTTTAAAGACAACGAACGGCAAGCCAATCCCGATTACCACTTCAAAGGTCTAGCTTGGCTGGTATTCGGTGTGGCGACGACTCCCAATATCCTTTATAAACAAGAACTCGAAGAAATTCAGGAAAGATATCCCGATAATTTCCGGCTTACTTATGCAGTTAGCCGCGAACAGAAAAATGCTGAAGGTGGGAAAATGTACATCCAAGACCGAATTGCTGAAAACGCTGACGAACTATGGTCGCTAATTCAGGATGAGAAGACTCATGTGTATATTTGTGGCTTGAAAGGCATGGAAACAGGCATCGATGCCGCTCTCACCAACGCCGCTATTAAGTCTGATGTGAAGTGGTCTGAATATCGTGCTCAGATGAAACGTGCTGGACGCTGGCATGTGGAAACTTACTAATTAGAGGATAGAGGGTAGGCAATAGCCGATCGTTGCGAATTATTTTCCTACTCCCTACCTCCTACCCTCTACTCCCTTTTATACGAATTATTTTCCTATCCCCTATCCTCTACCTCCTACTCCCTTTCTAATGGTAAAATTGCGTACAAAACTAAGAAAACCTAAAAAAAGGGATTAGAGCAATGTCGTCAGCAGTAGAAGTCACAGACGGTTCTTTTAAAGAAGATGTTCTTGATAGCGAAATTCCAGTGTTAGTAGATTTCTGGGCACCTTGGTGTGGGCCGTGCCGGATGGTTGGGCCTGTAGTTGATGAAATTGCCGCTCAATATGAAGGCAAAATTAAGGTAGTCAAACTTAATACCGATAATAATCCTAATGTTGCCAGTCAATACGGCATTCGGAGTATCCCTACACTGATGATTTTTAAAGCGGGTCAAAAGGTCGATACCGTAGTCGGTGCCGTACCTAAAGCTACTCTCTCTAATACCCTCGAAAAATATCTCTAACTACGACACATAGTTAATTGGTTATTTACATTACTACATAAATATTGTCGCCCGATCGGGTCAGCGTCTCAGGCTATCTTCGGCTAGAGACGCTTTTCTCTAGGAATTGGGAGCAGAGGGTAGGGAGTTCGGTAAAGGGGGAATAATAGGTAATAATTCATAATTCATAATTTTTTTATATGGATTCGCGATCTGACCTAAAAAATGACCTAGCAGCCACGATCGATCGCTTACCAACGACAAACAATGGCAAGTGGATTCAACGAGCGTTAGAGGCGATTGTCCGGCTAGCTGAGGTAGACATTGACAGACTAGACTGGAAGATTCTCAGTGCTTCAGTTGGGGATATGGAACGAGCATTTCAGGTTTTTCATCCTTACCGCCATATTCGCAAGGTTGCCGTATTTGGTTCGGCTCGGACTAGCGATCGGGCACCAGAATATCAACTGGCTTGTGACTTTGCACATCTAATTACCCAACAGGGTTTTATGACGATCACGGGGGGAGGGGGTGGCATCATGGCAGCAGCTAATGCGGGAGCTGGAGCTGAAAACTCTTTTGGCTTAAATATTCAGCTTCCTTACGAGCAGGGTGCCAATGAATTTATCGCGGGCGATCCAAAATCTCTGGAGTTTAAATATTTTTTCACCCGTAAATTATTTTTCTTGCGCGAGAGTGATGCTGTCGCACTTTTTCCCGGTGGGTTTGGAACTCAAGATGAGGCACTAGAGACGCTAACGCTGTGCCAAACTGGTCGCTATGGCCCCGTGCCATTAGTCCTAATCGATCGCCCTGGCGGCACATATTGGCGAGACTGGGACGCTTATTTATGCAAACATCTAGTTGCGCCAGGACTGATCGGTGCAGGGGATACCAGTCTGTACACGATTACCGATGATATTCAGGTAGCAGCCGAGACAATTCGGAATTTTTATCGGGTGTACCACTCTAGTCGGTATGTCGGTGAGGAGTTTGTGATGCGATTGAAAGTTGAGCTGTGTCAGAGCGATCTCGATTTCCTCAATCAGCAGTTTAGCGACTTGCTAGCAGGCGGTAAAATCGTCCAAACTACGGCTTTACCGGAAGAGTTAGAAGATCCGACTGCGGATTTACCTCGACTAGTCTTTAAGTTCGACAGGCGGGACTTCGGGGGGCTATACCAAATGATCGGGATGATTAATCAGATGGGTGGCAATGTCTGCACCGATATTCATCCTGAAGTTAAGTAAATACTACCGAGCTGATTCTAATTGGCTAGCTTTGGGTATCTACCGTGATAATATCGATCGACTAACTTACAACATTCAACACATCAATCGTTGACAACGGGCACTCGATCGCGAGTGATGTCCCTAATTCCTATCCCATATCCCCTTTCCCCTAGAATGACTTGGACGCGCCGACATATACTATCCTTGGCGGATTTTACCCCACAGGAGTATGATACTGTCCTTCAGACGGCAACTAGCTTCAAGGAAGTCCTATCCCGCCCCGTCAAAAAGGTACCTACCCTTCAAGGGCGAGTAGTTGCCAATCTCTTTTTTGAATCTTCCACCCGTACCCGCAGTAGTTTTGAATTAGCCGCCAAACGCCTCTCCGCCGATACACTCAATTTCGCAGCGGCGACTTCCTCCCTCACAAAAGGGGAAACTATTCTCGATACAGCCAAAACTTATCTGGCGATGGGTGCTGATTTGATGGTAATCCGGCATAAACAAGCAGGCGTACCCCAGGCAATTGCCACAGAAATGGATCGAATGGGGATGAAAGTCGGGATTCTAAATGCTGGCGACGGACAACACGAGCATCCTTCCCAAGCATTATTAGATCTATTAACGATTTGTGGCACAATTGACCCAATTAATCCCCGATTGTCTTTACTTAAAGACAAAAAAATTGCGATCGTTGGGGATATTTTACATTCGCGGGTGGCTCGATCGAATATCTGGAGTCTGACCGCTAGTGGTGCCCAAGTCCATCTCGCTGCCCCACCCACCTTACTTCCTGCTGAATTTGCTAACTATTGCCAGGAGAAACGGGTAGGCATTGATACCCCTCAATTATTCACCCACTGGGACATCCAACCCGCGATCGAGAATGCTGATTTTGTCATGACATTACGTCTGCAACAAGAGCGGATGACTGAATATTTACTACCCAGTTTGCGCGAATATCATCAATATTATGGCATCACCAGAGAACGGTTGAAATTGTGCCAGCCGAATGTCAAAATCTTACACCCTGGGCCAACTAATCGGGGTGTAGAAATTACTTCAGATCTAATGGACGATCCGGCTTTGAGTTTAATCGCGGAACAGGTGACGAATGGGGTGGCGATTCGGATGGCGTTACTTTATTTGATGGGGAATACTAAGGAGTAGGAGTTGGGAGTTTAGCTTATGTTTCTGAGGCTATGAACAGAGGGCACACTGTTCGGTTAAGATGATGGTCAATCTGGTTGGTTATTAACGAGCGATTATTACCTTGGCTCTACTCTCCACTATTACTGCATCGCCCCTATCGTTGAGCGATATCGCCCAGCGAGATTTACTCAGCGAACTCATCGCCGACAGGCGTTCGCCCAATACGCGGCGAACGTATACTAAAGCATTGGTAGACTTCTTCATGCAAGTAGCGAATTCTGCACCAACGCCGGAACTAGTCGGGGAATTTTTGGCACTCGATCGATATCAAGCAATGACGCTAGTATTAAGATATCGGCGGATATTAACTGATCGCGGCTTGGCTCCATCCACCATTAATACTCGACTAGCTGCGATCAAAAGTCTCGTCAGTTATGCGCGGAAAGTGGGAGAATGCCATTATGATTTGGCAGATGTCGAAGGAGTGCGAGTAGAAACCTATCGAGATACATCGGGGGTAAATCCGACTGAATATCAGGGGATGATGGGAATCTTCGATCGCGATACCGAAAAAGGCGTGCGAGACTATGCCATCCTCCGCTTATTGTGGGATAACGCCCTGAGACGGGCGGAATTGTGTCAAGCAAATGTCAAAGACTTCGACCCGATCGGTTGTAAGTTGTGGATTATTGGCAAAGGTAAAGTCCAACGTCAACCTATCGATCTCAGTAGTCAGTCAGTTAAAGCAATTCAAGCTTGGTTGGGGCTGCGGGGCAAATGTAAAAGTACCGATCCGTTATTTTGTACACTCGATCGAGCTACAAAGGGGCATCGGTTGAGTGGAAATGCCATCTATAATCTTGTCAGAGAGACTGTTTGCACATTTAGTAGCAGCGTTTCCATAAAAATAAAAGCCGATAGTGGGTTATCGTCTTCAAAAACGCCTGCTTCCCAATGGTCCGACCAGTACCAGGCGGGTTCGGTGGTGGGGCGGTGGAAGATGTGGTTGAGTTGACGTTGGTAGGTTGTTGTCATTTGTTTTATCTTTTTTACTG
>JANPJH010000052.1:0-15034 GCA_031425415.1 Chamaesiphon sp. VAR_61_metabat_425
ATTAATTCCCACTGCCATTGGGTCAAGTTACTGGAGTATGCTTTATTCATATCTCTTTCAGGGTGCTGTGACTAAGTATCTTCAGCTTATCCCCTGAAAGCTTTTTTTACCCCCTACCCCCCTTTTCAAACACCCTCTTAGACTATTTCACCACTCAACACTATTTCAAAGCCTTTGCTGAGACTGCTGGACAAGTTCAACCTGGTGAAATCCCTGCATTCATTCACGCGATCGATCTGCGGACAATCTTGTTTGCTTGTACGAACTCATACTTTATTAGTCCAGATCGAATTGGTACGGTTTTGGATTTATTAAATCACACCTATCAGCACCTCGATCCGCACCATCCCGAACCGCTCGATATGGCAATACGGCGGTTGGTGCGGACGGGTAAATTGAGCGCGGCAGTGACTTGTCCGTTTCTCACGAGTTGTCAGATCGAGGCACTTGCCGATTCTACAATCGAAAATAACGCAGATAGCGATTTAAACCGCACTAGATGGTTACATACTATTCACCGCCAAGCTTTTTTCTATGGTGCTGACGATCGAGCGTTAATAACTCAGTTAAAATCTCAATTTCCGACCCAAATTAGTTCGGATAAATCTCGATTATTGAGTTTGCTTTACGAACAATTTTTGATTCAATCACAAAAATCTTTTTGAGGTGAATGATTAATTATTCGCGTACATCCTGAAATTTGAGGTAGGGACAATTCATGAATTTCCCCTACCTCAACTCAGCATTTTTTTAGTATTATTCCTATTTTTCTTTACTGATGCTTGTTTATACTTTTCAAACATCCTCTCAGATACTTGGTCTATTTCCGCCGCTCCATACTATTTATCTATTAAGTATTTGCCAGTTAAAACTATCTAAACCTTAAATGGTGGGTATTGCTCACCTCATAACTGTGGCGATCTCTTTTCGTGAATGCTATCTATACAATTGTGAAGTAATTGACTATCAAACTGCCTGGATGTGGCAAAAATCTCTTCAACAGGAACGAATTATCGATCCAGATCTGCCGGATGTATTAATCATCCTCGAACATCCCCCCGTTTACACCCTCGGTACAGGTGCTAGGTTAAAGTTTCTTAAATTCGACCCAGAGCAGGCTGAATATGAACTACATCGAGTCGAGAGAGGCGGAGAAGTTACCTATCATTGTCCAGGCCAAATTGTGGGTTATCCAATCTTAAATCTGCGTTACCATCGACAAGATTTACATTGGTATTTACGCCAGTTAGAAGAGGTGATAATTCAGGTTTTAGCCACATACAACTTAACGGGAGAGAGGATCGATGGTTTGACTGGTGTATGGGTAGAAGGTCGAAAAATAGCCGCGATCGGGATTAAAGTTAGTAAGTGGATTACGCTGCACGGTTTTGCATTGAACGTATGTCCTGATTTAACAGGATTCGATCTAATTGTTCCCTGTGGAATTAGCGATCGAGCCGTAACTAGCATGGCTGAATTTATTCCCGATATCAATCCCGATTTAGTTCGCTCTCAAATTGCCGCAGTATTTGCTGATGTCTTTCATGTCGAGATGGAATTAATGGGCAATCGGGTGGAGGAGTAAAAGCTAAAATTAGCTACTTTTTAGTTGTCCAAACATTGCTAAACATCATTAGCATTGCGCCGATCGAAATTACGATCGCCAGTCCACCCGCGATCGCATTTTGAGTTGCTTCATTTGTGAGATCGAATGTCATAGTTTTTCTTCTGTTTGGGATAGACGACGAATATTAAGGACATCACTCATCTGTTTGATTTGAGCGAAGCAGCGTTCTAATTGCAATTTATCGCTAACTTCGATCGATAGATCGATAATCGCTGGTTTAGCGTAGTGCGTGATCACATTAGCCGATCGAACGTTAATTCTATTATCACTCAATCGGAACAATACATCTTTGAGTACGCCCACTCGATCGAGGACTTCTAATTGGACGCTCACTGGATAAGTTCGAGGTTTCTCCTTGGTAACTTGAGTATTCCAGCTAATCGGTAATAACCGATTTCCATCCATCTGTTCCACATTGACACAGCCTTGGCGGTGTACCGAAATGCCGCTATTGCGAGTGACGACACCGATAATTGGTTCCCCAGGAATCGGGCTACAACAACCAGCCAGATGATGTAATAATCCTTCGATGCCTAAAATTGGGAATTCGCTATTTTGCGGGTTAGTCTGTTTTGGCGCAGTTGTCGGGGGTAGTTCGAGGGTGGGAGTTGCGCGATCTTTCACCATTTCGCGGAGACGGTTGACAACCATCTTTTGGGTGATTTCACCATAGCCCAAACCTGCTAGCAAATCCTCCACAGAGACGTAGTTACAGCGTTGAGCGACAGATAACATCGGTTCGGACTTTAATAAGGCTTCCAAGCCATTTTTGCCCAGTTCTCGTTCGAGTAATTCCCGTCCTCTGGCAATATTCTCATCACGATGCGATCTTTTGTACCATTGGGTAATCCGGTTGCGTGCGCCAGGGCTGACGACAAAGTTAAGCCAATCCAAACTGGGACGGCTATTTTCTCGCACGATGATCTCTACAATGTCGCCATTTTCCAGGGTACGGGAGAGGGGGACGATCCGTTCGTTGACTTTCGCCCCCGCACAGTGATTCCCGACTTCGGTGTGAATCCGGTAAGCAAAATCCACGGCTGTCGAACCTTGGCGTAGGGAAACTACTTCGCCTTTGGGGGTAAAAACGTAAACATCGCGTTCGAGGAGATGATCTTTGAGCCGATCTCCAAATTCGATCGCATCTTTAACATCATTTTGCCATTCTAATAATTGCCGCAACCACGCAAACTTTTCATCGACTTCGGTGCGTTTAGTAGTTGGTGCTTTACCCGGTTCGGGTTTGCCCTGTTCCGATTTAGCTGCTTCTTTATAAATCCAGTGCGCCGCAATTCCATATTCGGCAACATTGTGCATTTCCAGGGTCCGAATCTGGACTTCTAAAGGTGTGCCAGTAAAGCCAACAACGGTCGTGTGAAGAGACTGATAACGGTTGCTTTTTGGCAATCCAATATAATCTTTAAATCTACCGGGAATGGGTTTAAATTCATCGTGAATTTCAGCGAGAGCGAGATAACACTCCTGATTTGATTCGACAATAATTCTGATGGCGGTTAGATCGTAAATTTCATTAAATTCTTTTTTCTGATGACGCATCTTTTGATAGATGCTGTACAAATGTTTTGGTCTACCGCTAATATCTATGTATTTAATGCCAGCCCGCTCTAAGCGGTGGCGAATCATCTCGGTAACGTTATCAATTCGGCTCTCTCTGGAGGTTCGCTTCTCGGAAACCAAATCTTGAATGCGTCGATAATCTTCAGCTTCGATGTACTTAAAAGATAGATCTTCTAATTCCCATTTAATCTGTCCCAAGCCCAGCCTGTCGGCTAATGGTGCAAAAATATCGCGAGTTTCTTGGGCGATTGCTTGCTGCCGATCGGTTCGCAAATGATCTAAAGTTCGCATATTATGTAGCCTGTCTGCTAACTTCACAACAATCACCCGAATGTCCTGAGCCATCGCAATAAACATGCGCCGAAAATTTTCAGCTTGTTGCTCTGTTTTGCTTGAGAATTCAAACTTAGATAGCTTGGTGACACCTTCGACTAAATGTGCCGTCTCTTGTCCGAATCTCAACTCAATTTCTTCGATTTTTACCTCAGTATCTTCGACCACATCATGTAAAAACCCTGCGGCAATCATTGCCGCCCCACCACCTAAATCGCGTAATAAGCCAGCGACTGCCACTGGGTGGCAAATGTAGGGTTCGCCAGATTTCCGTTTTTGTTCGCCATGTAAATCGTAAGCAAATTGAAAGGCACTGGCAATCAACTTGCGATCGCCATACACCAACGTGCCAGCCTGCCGATCTAAGATGATGTCAGGATTTTGCTGTTCATCTAAACACTGTTGCAACCACTGGGGCACATCACAGTTATAGGTTAGGAGACGATTGGTAGATCTGCTAGGAGCATCCATGATGGCAACGTCGTCAGCGGGAACAAAAATAGGAGTGGTCATGGCTGAAGAGGATAGGATATAAGAAATAACAACTGAATTTAATACATAATAAGTTGCGAAAAATTGATAGCGATGGCTCTATGGCTATGATTTCGCAGTGGGAGTGGTCGTAGTGGCACGACCCGAAACGCTTTAGTGCTACCGATGTATATATAGATTTTTAGCAAAATCTAATCTAGTATGCACTCAATCGATCGACCTACAAACACTAATCACAATTCTTTCGGATCTACTGGATAAAAATCCGCCAACTCAGCTAGACTGAGAGCTAAGGATGTAGCGTTCAGTTGCTTTAGAGAAGTGTAAAATTGTTTACATATATTCTATTCTAACTAAGTTGCTGATGTTGCCGATCAACCAGATTTTAGTGTGGCAGCAATTATTTAATCTTCTCTCTAATTTATCAACCGACTCCATTCCTGAGCTGAAAATCAATATCGGTAAAGCGATCGAGCTATTTGAGTCGCAGATTCTCACTCAGAGTCTGGACAATTTAGCAGATCCTATCGCTGCTAAAATGCGATCGTATTTGACAGAAAGCCATCGCCTCCTACGCCTACTCCCCATGGATGTAATGTTTATCGCCGCCGCTCGGAACCCACAGACACATCAACAACGCTTGCAAGCCTATCAAGCAAAACTCGATCTTCTGCTGCAATACTGCCAAGCCGTAATCGAAGCCTAGCCTTTAACTGTCAACTGTCAACCGAATTTTAAAGATGCATTGTCCTAAATGTAAATCTGACCTAGTGAATGGGCTTCTTAGTGACATGCTCTTAACGAAGCACTGCCAAGAATGTTCGGGTGACTGGATTTCGGCACATAACTACCAAAGCTGGCAATCTCACTCCGCTGATCTGCCGCTCAATTCTGATGTGCTGACCAAAAATTACGATCTCCCTTACACGCCTAGTCCGCTGGATGGTAAAACAGTACCCTGTCCAGAATGCGGGCGAATTTTGTCTAGGGGAAAGATTCCGCTCAAAGAGCCATTCTACATCGAACATTGCCTCACCTGTGGCGGAACTTGGTGCGATCGGGGAGAATGGGACATCCTCGAACAATTAAATCTCCATACAAATATCCCCAAGATCTTTTCTAGCTCTTGGCAAGCTCAAGTCCGAGCCAACCACCTCAATGAACTCGAACGCCAAGCCGTAATTGAGAAAGTTGGTGTAGACATGGCACAGCGAGTCTTTGATTTGGCAGATATTCTCGCCAAACATCCCAATGGTGACTTTGCAGCAGCTTATTTGATGCGAAGATTTGAACGGGACAGGGGGTAGGCTTTAGGCTTTAGGCTTTAGGGGAAAGGGAAAAGGGAAAAGGGAAAAGGGAAAAGGATAAATGCTTTTCTCTCCCATACGGTGGTACAGCAACACCCAACACCCAACACCCAACACCCAACACCCAACACCCAACACCCAACACCCAACCCCCAACTCCCAACTCCCAACTCCCAACCCCCAACTCCCATACGGTGGTACAGCAACCCCCAACTCCCCAACCCATGAATAAACCATTACTAAGTGTCCAAAACCTCTGGGTGACTTATCCTCAAAAGGAATCGAGTCAGCAACTGACAAACGCCATTGAAGATGTGTCATTTCAGTTAGCTGCGGGGGAAAAGGTAGGCTTTGTGGGTGAGTCGGGGTGTGGTAAATCGACCATCGGCAAAGCAGTAATGCGACTATTGCCAGATGGTTCGCAAATTAGTGGGCAAATCCTGTATAACGGTGAGTCCATCGCGGGGATGGATGCCGAAGCGATCCGGAGATTTCGGGGTGAAGCAGTCGGGTTAATCTTTCAAGATCCGATGACCCGATTAGATCCGTTGATGTCCATCGGCGATCATTGTCTAGAAACACTGCAAGCACACGATCCCACACTCACCAAACAACAAGCTAAACAACGCGCTCTAGCGACCCTAGCAGCCGTCAAAATTCCTGAAACCCGCTGGAACCAGTACCCCCATGAATTCAGCGGTGGAATGCGCCAACGGGTGGCGATCGCGCTAGCTTTATTGCTCGATCCTAAGCTGATTATTGCTGATGAACCAACTACGAGTCTAGATGTCCGGGTATCGGCAGAAATCCTGCGAGAATTGACTGGGTTGTGTGCCAGCCGCAACATGGGACTATTGTTGATTTCCCACGATCTTGCCACGATCGCCACCTACTGCGATCGAATTGTGGTAATGAATCAGGGTCGCAAGGAAGAAGAAGGTACAGTCGCACAAATTTTTGGCAATCCGCAAGCCACATATACCCAAACCTTACTCAAATCAGCTTTACACATTCAAGCTAATGATGAGATCGAGCAACTCGTACCAGATCTGAGTACCACCAAAAAACCGATTCTCATCCTCGATAAGCTTCAGAAACATTACACGATCGAGACTAGCTTGCTCCAGCGGCTATTTACCAAAGCGCAGACAGAAACCATTAAAGCGGTGGATAATGTCCACCTCGAACTGTATGAAGGAGAAATTTTTGGCTTAGTCGGTGAATCCGGCTGTGGGAAAAGTACCCTCTCTCGGACGATTCTCCAATTGATTCCCGCCACAGGCGGGACAGTAACCTTCTATGGCGAAGAACTCACTACCCTATCACCGACAGCCATGCGGGCTAAACGGCGAGAGATGCAGATGATCTTCCAAGATCCGAGTGCTTGTCTCAATCCGATGATGACGGTGGGTGAAAGTATTGCCGATCCCTTGATTATTCATCAAATGAATGCCAGTGAGGCAGAGACGAGAGCGCAAGTTTTGGCGATGTTAGAGCAGGTGGGATTGACTCCGGCAACAGAATATTTTGACAGGTATCCCAACCAGTTATCTGGCGGACAACAGCAGCGGGTGGGAATTGCACGAGCTTTGATTACAAAACCCAAACTGGTAATTTGTGATGAGCCAGTGAGCATGTTGGATGCGACAATTCAGGCGGAAGTTTTGGAGCTGATGCTCGATCTCAAGCGGAAGGACAATCTGACCTATCTATTTATCACTCACGATCTATGGCTGGCAAGATTTTTATGCGATCGCATTGCCGTGATGAATCAGGGTCAAATCGTTGAAATGGGCGAAACTCAGCAGATATTCAGTCATCCTCAAGCAATGTATACCAAAGAGCTACTGGCGGCTGCGCCACTATTAGCCCAAGCTAACCTAGGTTGAGGGATCGATCTTTTTGAATCCGTGCTACTATTACTCGCGATATCAATCTTTTAACTGTGAACTATCAATCTCTGGCAGTTAACTGAAAACTGGGGTGCAAAGTATGAATAGCTCGATTCTGATCGCCTGTATTGCCAGTATTGCATCGCTGATTTTCCATCTAAGTGGCAAGGCTTCTTCTTTACGGCAATTTACGTTACCGACTACCACGGCACTAGTCGGGTTTACCATCGGTCGCCATAACTCGGAAGTTGAGCAAGTAACCAACTTATTCATGCAAGATCCGTATCTACTGTTTATGTTGATGACGATGCTGATGTTGGTTGCCTTGGCGATGTATTTGGTCGAGTCAGCCAAGACAGAAGCTAAAATATCACTAATATTTTTACTCGCGCTGACCACGATCGTCATCCCACAGCTCATCAAAAGTTACAACGATATCGCGCCGCAAGTTGCCACACAGGATTACCTCACCTTGGCGAGACTCAAGGAAAACAATGGCAACACGGATGATGCGATCAAATATTTTAAGATCTACAGCAAACGAGTTGGTAAAGGAGATCTGCAAAAACAAGTAATTAGCAAAATTGAGACCCTTCGCAAACAACAATTTAAACCAAGCACAGCACCCAAGAGTAGCCAGTAGAGATAACTGTGAATAATGTGTTATTCACTCGTCGCCAATCGCCAATCGATCCGCATCGGTAATTCGCGATCGCTAATTTGCCAGTTCATCGTAGCAATCCTAGTCATTCGATCCAAGCTCTCACGAAGATCGTCCCGTCCATGAAAGCTTTCTAGCCGATTAGCAATTCTTCCATTAGTAAATAGAATTAAAGTTGGTAATGTCTTGATTTTATAAGTGCTAGCAAGCTTCAAGTTCTCATCTGCATTGACATTTACCAGCTTAATCCGATCATCCCAGCGATCGTGAAACTCGATCAGTGTGGGTTGAATAAACTTGCATAGTCCACACCAAGGTGCCTCAAAGTTGACCAGTACGGGAATAGATGACGAAAGTACCTCTTCTCTAAAATTCCGATCGGTTACAGAGTGGATCATAAAGGTCGGTCAGTTTGAGTCTAAATTTTTTGTCATATAGATAACATGCTAACCCTAATTACCCCGATAAGGGAATAGGGATCGGCGAATAAGTATTAGGGATCGAGAGGATGGACAATCGGCACACAACGGTAGAATCTCTGTACCAATGTTCCTGACTATCCAGTGGCTGGGGCGAAAAAAGTATCTTAAACTTCCAAAGTCTGATTGTTTCTTTCCCCCTTTCCCCCTTTCCCCTCTTCCCTTGCCTCAAAATGGTGCTTTCGCAGTCATCTCAATCAGCCAAGGGTGTCCCCACCAAAAGACAGCCACAAACACCGCCACTCCAATATATGCCGGACGAAGAAATTCTGATAATTGCAGCTTCTGCCTGCCATCTAAAACTGCCTGGAAGGGAACGATCGAAGTTCGGGCTTTGATAGTTTCAAAATCTTTCCCATACCGCTGTGTGAGGCGATAATCCCCATGCCAGACAGCAAATAAGTGGTGGAGCATCAAACCTATTGATGTCACCAGTGTAAAAGTTGTCCCCAGCCAGAGCGTATGCGCTACACACCAAATTAATTGACCGACCATTTGTGGATGCCGGGTAATCCGCATGATGCCTGTTTCATAAATCCGCACCTGTGGTTTGAATACCGCTGCAACCTCTAGCAAATTAAAGGTAGCTGGATAGAGGAACAAAAAAGAGATCGCCGATAAAATCCAAACAGTCGCCTTGACACCGACCACTCCTTGCACTTGCCACAATTGAATCCCGTCATAACGGTGATTGAAAAAATAAATAATTAAAATGGTGGCAGCCGGAATACTCACCAACGCGAAGATGACTCGATACAGCCGCGCACCGATTTTACTCTCTCCCCAAGGACGCAAAGCCGCCAAACCACTGTGCGCAATCGCGAAACCGAGTAATAAACCAAGCATGACCCAGTGGCTATTTGTCAACATGTAGAGGATAGAAGGTAGGGGATAAGGGTTGCTAAAACTTAATATTTGTTAAAAATATCACAGCTAGTTAGTTTAACGCATCGATTGGGGCACTCTATCAAATGAAGGTAGCGTGAATGGATTTCTCGCAAAACTGCTCGATCCTGATGATATCTAAATTCCTGCAACTCATTCTTCTAAACCTATGCTAGAGCAAGCTGCTGATGCACTCAATCGTCAGGACTATAAGACTGCGGCCAAGTTAATCGCTACCTTAGTCGTAAATCAGCCCGATAATCCCCAGGTGCAGCTTTATGCAGCCCAATTGCAAGAGTCCACGAATAAACTAGACAACGCGCTAGATATCTATCGGTTGTTGTTACGCAATGCCGTCAACAAAAAAATTATTACCGAAGCACGCCAAGGGATCGAGCGAATTGGACAGATCCAAGCGCGGCTGCGCGAAAATGCGCTAGCTTGCGCCAGAGCGGGAATCGAAGATAACCCCGAACCAGGGTTTTTGATTCTCGAACCAATCGATCTAGAGTATAAACAGGTCGTCGCCGAGAAATTTGCCCAGATTATGAATATCGATCCTTACACAGCCAAGCTCCAATTGCCCAGTCGGGGTTGGCGGTTGTATCGGTTGGGAACAATGGGCGAATTAGAGTTTTACCAAACCCAACTTCAACAAGCAGAAATTCCGAGCTTTTGTGTCTCGCAACATGAAACACAGCAATTGTTTGTTTTTCGGGTCAATCATTTTCAATCTTTCTATCCTCAACCTTCCGTTGTCTGTACAGACGATCGATCGGAATTACGCACCTTTAATTTTCAGTGGTCAGAAGTTACCCAAATCGTCACTGGGTTGCTGCCAATTTTTGAAGAGGTAGTGGAAATTGATGCACATAACCGCACTCAACGTAGACCAAGAATTCTCGATTATGTCAATGTTTGCGATCTTCAGTTATATGCACGGAAGACAGTTTTTCGGCTCTGTTCTCAAACCTATGATTTCTGTGATTATAAGCAGTTAGTTACTCAAAGTCGTCATCAATATACTGGCGATTTGAGCAATCAATTAAGTAGCGATCTCAGTGGAGATCTCAGTGGGCTATTAAATGGTCAACGTATTCCCAGCACGAGCCGTGACAACTGGAAAAATCTCATGGCACAAATTAACGAACAAGCTCCTACAAGTAAGACTTGGAACGATTTTACTACTTTTGCTGAAACAGCAATCGGTTATCCAGAACTACTCAATCACATCAACCCGCATTTAAAACTATTACGCCGCGCTGATAGTATTTGGGATAAAGCATTTCAGCTTTACAGTATGCTATCAATGTGCAAAAAAGAATTATAAATTGAATCGATGTCCCGTGTTTCGTGTTTCGATCGAATGGTAAAATTCGGGGCGTTGCTGAATTAATGTATGATATAGCGATCGGGGAGACAAATATTAGTCAAAATTAGATACCCACCCTAAAATTCCTGGTTGAAAGTGATTTACTGCCGTCCAGAGCCAGATCAGGTTGTCTTGAGGGCGTAATGCGGAGGAAACCTCCGCATTACGCCCTCGCTTTTTTTGAGCCAACAAATGTTTCTAGTTCTTCCAGCTCTCCTACTTGTGGAATTATTGCTGGTGTGTAAGCATTTGGTAGTAATTCGCCTACTTGCTTAACCCAATTAATAATACTGGTGTAATGTACTCCTTAATTCAGCAACGCCAGATTTCAACCGTATTAGCTTGCCAGCCTTGTCACTACAACTAGATTATCTACGCTTTCGAGTTGGTTGAGATGAGTTCTTCTTCCCAACCTCATCCTGAGTTGTCGGTAAAGGCTTCCCCTTATTAAAATAGGCTTCCATCACCTTTAGCACCATTGGTGCGGCAGTTTTCCCACCACCACCACCCGTATGTTCGCCAAAAGCAACAACTACTATTTCGGGTTTATTTAGTGGGGCATAGGAGCCGAACCAAACATGCGATGGACCAGGCGGTGCTTCGGCGGTACCAGTTTTTCCTGCGTTTAGGGGAATCGTTGGTGAATTCATCACGGCACCAGTCCCGCCATCGACAACCTCTCGTAACCCTTTGCGGAGAGTGGCGATCGTACTAGGCTTGAGATTCAGCGATTCTCGCCATTCTCGTTTACTACCATTGTCATCCTTAACTAAATGGGGCTGAACGTGATATCCACCATTAGCCGGAACGGCAAACATGCCAGCAACTTGGAGAGGCGTTGCTTGCAGAAAACCTTGTCCGATCGACATATTAATTGTGTCACCGATCGACCAGGGCACTTTATAATTTAGCTGCTTCCACTCATCGTCAGCCACCAAACCTTTAGCCTCTTCCGGTAATTCGATCCCAGTTTTTTTACCATAGCCATATTTGCGCGTCCAATCAATCAGCGTCGGCCCACCGACCCGCTGCCCAACTTGATAGAAAAAAGTATCACTACTCCATTTCAGCGCGCCAGGAAAGCCTAGCGGCCCAAATCCGGCGTGATTCCAATCAGCGAAGGTAAAGCCACCAATCCGCAGCGAAGCGTAGGTCTGCAAGATCGTATCGGTTTTGAACTTACCAGATTCTAAGGCAGCCGTGGTTGTAACAATTTTGAAAGGACTCGCTGGGGGAAATGCACTCAAGGCTCGATTGACAAACGGGTGATCCTGTCCTTGAATTTTTTTCCAGGCTGCTGGGGGCACCCTACCAGAGAGAATATTGGGGTCGAAAGCCGGACGACTAGCCATTGCCAGAATTTCCCCATTGTGGGGATTCATCGCCACAATCGCCCCTTTATGCTCGCCGAGGGCGTTTTCTGCCACCTGTTGGAGATCGCGATCGATGGTGATGGTGACATCTTTCCCTGGTTTGGAAACTTTTTGTCCCAAAAATTGCTGTAATCTACCCGCTCCATCTACTTCTACTTGAGTGCCGCCCCACTCCCCACGTAAATGTGATTCCAAGGTAGTTTCTAAGCCCATTTTGCCAACTACATCACCCAATCGATATCCTTGGGATCGACGTTTGGCAAGTTGTTGTTCGTTCATTTCACCCGTGTAGCCCAACACATGAGCAGCAAGCAACCCGCCAGGATAGTAACGTACCGACTCAATATCAACATCGATACCTTCTTTGTCAGCACCATATTCCTGAAGTCCGGTAATCTGCGCGTCTGTCAATTCACGGGCAATCCGCACCCGCTGCGTCGAATTGAGGCTGACTCCAGCAACCTTAGCTTGAATATCTTGCTCATCCAAATTCAGGACTTCGGCAATCCGCCGACGGGTTTTGAGCCAATTTTCCCGCTTAGTCGCTTGTGGCCAAATGAAGACAGAATGCGATAACTTACTCCCCGCCAATAGTTTGCCATTTCGATCGTAAATATTGCCGCGCACGGGAGGTTTAGCCACAGTCCTCACCCGATTGTGCTCAGCAACTTGACGATTTATCGCCCCCTGACTCAGTTGAAGATAAGCTAACCTGGAACCGATGCAGCCAATTAGTCCTAGCCCGATAATTCCCATCAATACCCAGGCTTGCTGTCCTTGGCCGACAGTTCGAGTTTTATGATTGTACAGACCACCAGGGAAAGCACTGTGGGTAACTGATAAATTGTCAGTAAAGTCGCCAGGTAACCGATTCTGCATAAAATTAGGCTTGAGTTGAAAGAGTTCTCAACTAGGAGAGGTGCTAGGTGGTGTAGGTACGATCGCTCTTATACTAGCTGATTCTAGTCAATAGTTCACGAGGAAGGAATATAGATGTGTCCATCTTATCCATGTCTGTCGCCGAACGGCTAGACTAATCGGTCATCTTGCTGACCTAATCATTCGATAGTCATCAAATTTTAGCTTGCCCACTTTGAGTCAAATTCTAGCGGTTATAGCAACCGCCAAGGCGGTTGAGACATAATCTTCTGCTAAAATCTAGTTAAAGTGAAAGCAACGATCTAGGTTACTCTGTGCGAAAGAAAAAATGCCAAAACTATATAGCTACGATTTACGTCAGAAAGTAATTCAAGCAATCAAGTTAGATGGTATGAGTCAGAATCAAGCAGCGAAGGCATTCCACATCAGTCGCAGCACAATTAACTTATGGTGTCAGCGTCAGGCTAGTACTGGAGATTGCAAAGCAAAACCAAATCTACCGCAGGGCAATGGTCATAAAATTACGGATTGGGAGAAATTTAGGGAATTTGTGAAAGTTAATGGTGAGAAAACACAAGTAGAGATGGCTAAACTTTGGGATGGAGAAATTAGCGATCGCGAAGCGCGCCACCAAGGCGGTCGAACAATATCTAGAGCTTTAAAAAAAATTGGGGTAACTCGTAAAAAAAACTTATTGGGTATCGAGAACGATCTGAAGAGAAAAGGCAAGAATTTGTTAAAAAACTAATAAATTACTCAGCCCAAGAATTAGTCTATATAGATGAGTCAGGAATGGACAATAGAGATAAGTATGGTTATGGTTGGAATGAGAAGGGAGCAAGGTTTCATGCTTTAAAAAGTGGTGGTAGAGGTGGAAGGGTTAACATGATTGCGGCTTGGTGTAATGGTGAATTATGTGCACCTTTCACAGTTGAGGGAGCTTGTAACCGAACCGTATTTGAAACCTGGCTAGAAACTTGTCTAATTCCAAACCTTAAACCTGGACAAGTAGTAATTGCGGATAACGCAACTTTTCACAAAGGTGGTCAAATTCAATCATTAATTGAAGCCGCAGGTTGCCAGTTACAATATCTACCACCTTATTCACCCGATCTAAATAAAATTGAACGATGTTGGTCGTGGTTAAAAAGTCGAATTCGTAAGCAAATTGCTCAATTTGATTGTCTTCGAGATGCGATCGAGAGTGTCTTAAGTGTAGTGTCTTAACCGCCTTGGCGGTTGCTATACTTGGGCGTAAGGGAGAATCGAGTTCACTGTTCTTCCGTTTATTTGTGTTTCTACGCCCTTTTCCCACACTTTCTGGATCAAATCAATTAGTTACCATATACCTATTTCAGCCAAAACAGGTTATGTAATAAATAAGATATCATGATAGGTCGATATGGAGCTTCAGTGGGACAAATACTTAGTGGCAGAGAAGGAGCATATAATGTTGCTCTAATTAAGACTACTCCAAATAAAAAAATTATTGATCGCAATTTTTTCTTCTTTTATTTAAATTCAAGTCTATTCCAACAAACACTTATGTTTGTGTCAGATAGATCTGCTCAGGCAGGATTTAGCAGAGAAGATATTTCGTTATTTGATGTGCCACTGCCCCACTCTCTGAACAAAAACAGATTGTGGAGATTTTGGATGAGGCATTTGAGGCGATCGCAGTATGAGTGATGATTTGACTCGTTGGCAAGGCCTCTCGGAACGAAATCGATCGACCCTCTGTTTCAGGAAATTCGTCAACTCATCGATACTGCCAAACAACGCGCCGCCGTTGCCATCAACGCCGAAATCACCCTGCTGTATTGGCAAGTTGGCAATCGCATCCAAACCGAGGTATTGCAAGGACAACGGGGCGAATATGGCAAACAGGAAATCGTCAACCTCTCCCAACGACTCACCCAAACCTACGGCAAAGGCTGGAGCGAGAGACAACTGCGGCATTGTCTCCGGTTCGCGGCGACTTTTCCCGACGAACAGATTGTCTCCGCAGTGCGGAGACAATTGACCTGGACGCATATCAAAACCCTGATGTATATCGATGATCCGCTCAAACGTGATTTCTACATCGAGATTAGTCGCTTAGAGCGGTGGTCGTCCCGCGAACTCCAAAAACGGCTCGACTCGATGCTGTACGAGCG
>JANPJH010000053.1:0-3603 GCA_031425415.1 Chamaesiphon sp. VAR_61_metabat_425
CCAACTCCCAACTCCCAACTCCCAACTCCCAACTCCCAACTCCTAACTCCTAACATGCTCTTGATTGCCAGTACGAATACAGATGCCGGAAAAACCGTCTTGACAGCCGCTCTAATAGCTTATGGGAAGAAGTATTATCCACAGCAAAATTGGGGCATTCTTAAGCCGATTCAGTGCGGTGTGGGCGATCGAGAATTTTATCAGGAGTTGTTTGGACTAGCCCCAACAGACAGCAACCCGATTTATCTAGAGGCACCTCTCGCACCCCCCATCGCCGCAGATCGGGCGGGTGTGGAGATCGATTTAGGTATAGCTTGGCAAGCTTTAGAGCGAATGCGCCAACAAACCGATCTCGTCTTAGTTGAAGGGATTGGTGGTTTGGGTACGCCCATCACCGCAGAACTAGTAGTCGCAGATTTAGCCAGAGATTGGCGACTACCGACTGTATTGGTAGTGCCAGTTAAACTAGGCTCGATCGCCTCAGCCGTGGCAAATGTCGCCCTAGCAAAGCAGTACAATGTTAACCTGCGTGGGATTGTGCTCAATTGTCCTCGTCCGCTCTCAGAGTCGGAAATTGCTGACTTTGCCCCGCCTGAGTTGATTCAATCGCTGACTAGTACCCCGGTGCTGGGTTGTATCCCCTATTTTTCAGATCTCCACGATTTCGATCTATTAGCAGCGGCTGCGGCTAGTTTAGAGCTGGAGATCTTATTACCTTCACTTCGACTGGCGATTTCTAAGTAAGCTCGACAGATACTATCAATCGAGTTTTTGCTCGATGACTAAAGTTAAACTTACCCACTCACCTTTAGCATCGTAACTGCGAATCAGTCGTTGACGTAAGTTGGAGTCAATTAACCATCCAACTTCGAGGAAAAAAGGCTGTCGGGGAACAATAGTCAGCGGACAAGTTGCTGAAGCTCCATCGGGTAACATTAATACTTGAACACTCGATTCACCTTGGATAAAATCAATCTGCTTATCACGAATTGTTCCCGTAGATTTAATTGTTTTAGTGCCGAAAGATAGATCTTGAACTAACTCATTCGAGCTGCTTAAAGCTAACTGAAGCTTGGTAGGATAACTATCTGGCGACCTCCAATCTGGATAGATAGTAGTGGCGATGCCTTGCCATCTGCCGAGCAGTTGTTCGATCGATAAATGTGGACGTTCTGGAGTCTGGCTACCTGCCAACCGTTCCCGAATTAGAGTTAGTGAATCTAGTTGACTTTGTTTGTTATATAACTCGACCAATCTAAGCCGACGATCGCCATTAATAAACCCAAATTCTGCCCCAAACTGGGAATAAGGTGCCCGCTGAATTGAGCCTTGAGAGAATGCCCCATTATCATGGAATAACACCCCTTTACCCAAAGATTTATATTCCAACACTAATTCAGATGGCTGTTCATTCTGAAATTTAGTCACCACCTGGCGCATGGTTTGACGATCGGCAGTAGGAGTTAAACTGACGATCGAGGGAATATCACCGAGTATTTCCCCTTGAGGTGAGATCTGTGTAAATGAACCCTGCCATTCGCCCGTATTTTTGAGCAAAGCTTCCCACTGACTCGACATTATCTCACCTGTGAATTCTGTTAAGATAGAGCAATATAGACCATTATCAGCTATCTAATCCTCTGGATCGATCGATGCCGACATCAATTCTCGTCGAAAAGAAAAAATTAGCCAAACCACCGTTAGATATTCATTATCTCGGAGATCGGGTGTTGCGCCAACCTGCCAAGCGAATTACTAGTGTGGATGAAGAACTGCGCCGCACGATCGTCGCCATGCTCCAAACTATGTATAGTGCCGATGGGATTGGTTTAGCCGCGCCCCAAGTGGGCATTCACAAACAATTGATCACGATCGACTGCGAACCAGACAAACCAGAGGCTCTACCAGTAGTATTAATTAATCCCACCATCAAAAGCTACGGGAAAGCCCTCTGCAAAGACCAAGAAGGTTGCTTGAGTATTCCGGGAGTCTATTTAGATGTCGAACGCCCAGAAACGATCGAGGTGGCTTATAAGGATGAATTCGGTCGTCCCCGCACGCTCAAAGCCGATGGACTTCTGGCTAGAGTGATTCAACATGAGATGGATCACTTGGGCGGAGTCTTATTTGTCGATCGAGTGGAAAATGAACTCGCCCTTACTGAGGAACTCAAGAAAAAAGGTTTCTCCCTCCAACACGTCCAACATATCAAGCCAGGAGCATAATTATGTACACACCCAAAACTGGTTTATGCTTGCTGGGCGCGTCAATTTCGGCGATCGCCGCAGTTGGTTCAATCTTTGAGATTAGTTCTGGAAATCCAGAATGGGGGATGTTAATCACTGGCAGTATTTTAGCAGCCACAATTCCGCTCACAGCCTTTCTCTTTTTGACTGCTGTTAAGAGTGCTAGTTAGTGGCTAATGTTTGGTGTTACAGTAACCCATCCATCAACTCCATCACCTGAATTGCCCCATCAGATAATCGATCGAATGGCGACAGCATAATCTGATTTTCGAGCACTCCCTTCAGTGCGATCAATTTCAGGCTGTTCTCGGCATGAGCTTGGGCGATGGGAACTGCGGCGGGAAGATACCCAATTGCCCCTAAATCGGCTAGGAGCGCCCTTCTAACTTGCAAATCGGTATTTGTGAGGGCGCGAGTCAATCGATCGCCATAGGCGGCATCTTGGGTCAATTGGTACATGGCTCGTGCCGCAGCGTACTCGATCCGGGGGATGGGATGTTCGAGAAATGGTTGAATCAACGGTACGGCGGCTGTTGCGCCCAGAGTACCCAAGGCTTCTAAGATCGAATCGTAGGGTTGGGAGAAATCCTTGCCCTGGGGGAGCAGTCGATCGGCGCCGATCGATGTGGCAAGAATTTTAGTTAAATGAGGAATACAACTAGGATCGCCCAAGGTTTCGAGCGACTGTGCAGCGGCTTCACGCACATAAAAATCACTGCAATCTAAACACTCAATCAAGACTGGTACGGCACGGAGATCGCTTAATTTACCCAAAGCTCTAGCCGCATTCCGCCGCAATGGATAGCCACCTTCTGGCGTGCGATCGGCTTCATCAGTCAAGGCGACAATTAAGGCACTTATAGCTGCAGGATCGTCAACCCGAAATTTGCCCAACCACCAAGCTGCATATACCCGTAGCCCCAAGTCTTGAGATTGGAGATTTTCGATCGCTTGTGTAACGGTTAGCGGCTTGTCAGCTTGAATCGGAGCTTCATTATCCATCGATCGATCCATCTACTAATACAAAAAATTTACCCGGAGCCACATCTGGTCGCCGACGCAATCGCCAGCGGCTGGATACAGCTCCGGGTGGGGCAATTAACTAGCTTAAAGCATTAATTGCATAGTCGAGGTAGGAGTTAGCTTCAACAGCCGCATCACCAGACAAACCGTGGTTAGATTTGATATATTTAAGAGCTTCAACATACCAGCTAGGGGATAAGTCAAAGGTTTTGTTGATTTCAGCCAAACCACCAATCAGGTAGTCATCCATGGGGCCAGTACCGCCAACTACACAGCAGTAAGTAACCATCCGCAGGTAGTAGCCGATGTCCCGAACGCATTTAGCTTTGCCCGT
>JANPJH010000054.1:0-15497 GCA_031425415.1 Chamaesiphon sp. VAR_61_metabat_425
AAGAAGGCGACCAGCAGATCATCGGTCACTTTGGTTTAGGCTTCTATTCCTCCTTCATGGTATCGAGTCTCGTCGAAATCGATACTCTCTCTTATCGCGATGGGGCAACGGCTGTTCATTGGTCTTGCGATGGTTCGCCCAGCTTTGAAATTAGCGAATCTAGTCGTACCGAAAGAGGAACAACGATTACCCTTACCCTCCAAGATGAGGAACTCGAATATTTAGAACCAGCCAGAATCAAACAATTAATTAAAACCTATTGTGATTTTATGTCTGTCCCCATCTCCCTTGATGGTGAAGTCATTAATAAACAAAAGGCTCCCTGGAAAGACTCACCCCAAAATTTAACCAAAGAAGACTATCTCGAATTTTATCGTTATCTCTATCCCTACGAAGAAGATCCGCTGCTGTGGGTGCATCTGAATACCGACTATCCCTTCGCACTAAATGGGATTCTCTACTTCCCCAAATTGCGCCCCGATTTAGATCTGACCAAAGGACAGGCTAAACTATTTTGTAATCAGGTATTTGTCAGCGATCGCTGCGATGAAGTGATTCCTAAATTTCTGTTACCATTGCGGGGAGTCATCGATAGTACGGATATCCCCTTAAATGTCTCACGGAGTGCCCTAACTAGCGATCGCACAGTCCGCCGGATTTCTGATTATATCTCCAAAAAAGTTGGCGATCGACTCAAAGAACTCTTTCATAGCGATCGAGCCGAATATACCAAAGGCTGGGAAGATCTCTGCACCTTCATCAAATTTGGCTGTCTGAATGATGATAAATTCCAAAAGCAAATTGAAGACATCATCATCTATCGCACCACCTTCGTCGCTCCTGTAGCCACCGCAGAGGAGAAACCTGAAGGCGATGATGCTTGGGAGGCTCCTCAAGCAACTCTACCCTACACAACTCTAACTGAATATCTCGATCGCAATAAAGAACGGCACGCCAAAACAGATGTCGAAACTCCAGCGGAAGGAACAGCCGCAACCGATAAACCTGCTTACGAAAATCGCGTTTTCTATGCGACAGATGAAGCCAGCCAAGCACCATATATCCAACTCCATAAGAGTCAGGGTTTAGAAGTTCTCTTCCTCGATTCCTTCATCGATACTCACTTCGTCAGTTTCCTCGAACGTGAACACACAAATATCAAATTCTCGCGGGTAGATGCCGAGTTAGATAGTAGTCTAATTCAATCGGATGACACTCCAGAAATCATCGATCCCAATACCAATAAAACCCGCAGCGAACAGATTAAAGAGATCTTTACCACTGCACTCAATAAACCCAAAGTCACCATCCGCACGGAATCACTCAAAGGTGATAACGCCCAATCCACACCACCTGCGATGGTACTATTACCGGAATTTCTCCGCCGGATGCGAGAAATGAGCGCGATGATGCAACAACAATCAGTCGAGTTTCCTGAAGAACATATCTTAGTTGTAAATACTGCTCACCCGCTAATTCAAAACTTGGCCAATATCGGTCAAACTTCGATTCTTCAAGCTGGGAGCGAATCGCCTAATCAACAGCTAATTAATCTTGTTTGCCAGCATATCTACGATCTCGCGCTGATGTCTCAAAAAGGGATTAATGCCGATGGGATGAATGCTTTTGTCGAGCGATCTAATCAAGTGTTGACTAAGTTAACTGAAAGATAAATCTTGCTGAAATCAGGTTAAAACAGAAAACCGACTTTTTAAAAAAGTCGGTTTTTTGGCTATTTTTGTCATGGCACTAAAAAAGCTGGGGTTAACCAGCCGAAAAGAAATTGATTGATTGAGATTGTAGCGATATTTACACTAAACCAAGGAAGTGTAATACACCTTGACCAGTGACTAATTCAGTGATGACAGCGGCTACAAAGCCGATCATTGCCATACGACCATTCAGGTTTTCTGCTGAGGGGGTGAAACCAAATTTTGCTTCGTCTTGATTTTTAGCTTGCATAGTCCCGACTCCAGTACATTAAGATTTTGATGTTCTTGTTAACTAATGTAACGAATAAATCGAGAAATTGCAACTATTTCTAAATATTAGTAAATTTTTAGGTGAATGCCAGATCGATCGTGCATCAAATGGATATCTGGCATTGAGCATTTGGTAGTCTTATACTATCCACTATCCACCATCCACCAGTCCCTACATGAATCGCTCTCAGCAACTTGATCGATATTACCACCAAGTCCAATCGATTATCCTTAGCCGTCAAAATCCCATTACGGGGCTATTTCCTGCAAGTACGGCGATTACTGCTCATGGAGATTATACCGATGCTTGGGTAAGAGACAACGTGTATACCATCTTAGCCGTGTGGGGGTTGGCTCTGGCATACCGGAAGGTAGACGCACCCCCAGGGCGATTATTTGAGCTAGAACAGAGCGTAGTCAAGTTGATGCGGGGGCTGCTGTTTTGTATGCTGCGTCAAGCGGGGAAGGTGGAGCGGTTTAAACAAACTCAATCACCCGCAGACGCGCTTCATGCGAAATATAGTACCCAAACAGGGGACATCGTGGTGGGGGATGATGAGTGGGGACATCTGCAATTGGACGCTACATCCCTGTTCATCCTTATGCTAGCGCAAATGACGGCATCTGGGCTGCCATTGATTTACACTCTAGATGAGGTGAACTTTGTCCAGAATTTAGTTTATTATATCGGGCGGACTTATCGGACTCCCGATTTTGGGCTGTGGGAGCGGGGAGATAAGATCAATCATGGGAGTGTCGAACTCAATGCTAGTTCGATCGGCATGGCAAAAGCGGCATTAGAGGCAATTAATGGTCTAGACTTGTTCGGGACGCGGGGCTCCCAGTCATCGGTGATTCATGTGCTACCCGATGAGATTGCGCGGGCTAGATTAACTTTAGCTTCTCTACTACCACGAGAATCAAGTTCCAAGGAGACAGATGCCGCCTTATTGAGTATTATCGGTTTTCCAGCCTTTGCGATCGTCGATCCGCACTTAGTCGCCCGTACCCGAACTAAGATTATCGAGAAACTAGAGGGCAAATATGGGTGTAAGCGGTTCCTCCGCGATGGACATCAAACGGTATTAGAAGATAATACCCGCCTTCACTATAAGCCAGAGGAGCTACTCAAGTTTGAAGGGATTGAGTGTGAGTGGCCATTATTTTTCACTTATCTATATTTAGATGCGTTATTTAGCGGAGATGCTACTCAGATCGAGAAGTATCGCAGTTTGCTAGCAGGGGTATTAGTCGAGCGAGATGGAATGCCATTATTGCCAGAATTATATTATGTACCCCAGGACAAAATCGCCGCTGAGCGATCGCATCCTCACAGCCAAGTCCGATTACCCAATGAAAATATTCCTCTCGTTTGGGCACAGAGTTTATATTTTTTGGGAGAATTATTATACGATCGATTTCTCGCGCCAGGAGATCTCGATCCGTTAGGTAGATATTTACGCATTGGCAATAAACGGAGACGCACAGTTCAAATTGCTTTAATTGCTGAAGATGAAGATTTACAAGCACAACTGGCTGAGTATGGAATTGATACTCAAACACCAACCCAAATAGCACCGATTCAAATTCGCCAATCGACAGAATTAGCTACAGCATATACCCAAATCGGTCGAAATGATAAACTAGGATTAACTGGTCGTCCCTTCCGCCGATTACAGAGTTTAACGACTTCGAGAGTATTTAGTATTCGCGGGGAGACGGTTGTGTTTTTGCCAGCATTTCTCGATCAACAACAGTTTTATCTAACACTTGATTATCATTTTTTAGTATCACAAATTAAGGCCGAAATTGATTATATTAGTGAACAGTGGACGCAATTAGGGCGACCAACGCTGACGTTATTATTAACAAAATCTTTGTTGCAAGAAGGACAAGATGAATTTCAAGGTCGGCAGTATTCTTCACCATTACTCGAATTAATTGCTGAATTCAAACAGGGTAAATGTAATGGTGTGCCTATTCGCTTGGGATATCTCAATCAGTTAAAGTTGACTGCGGGAACGGAACGACTCGATAATGTCTATGAGTTTGAATTTGGGGCAACAGTAGTCAATCCACTGATGCCGCAACACTATTATCTAACCTATGCTGCCGATCGCAATCAACCATTAACTAATACTCAAGAGTTTATATTAGAGGCGGAAACTAATGTTATTTCCCTATTACGACAACTGCAATCATCTACTAATCTCTACCAACAAGTTGAATTGCTGCATACGCTTACTAAATTAAAGGGTGTAGATTTTAATACTGGGCTAGGTGGGATCGGGGTGAAGGTAACTGTCGCCGATTTACTTGATGAAGTTTATTTTAAGGCGGGTAATTTTAGCAATCGCCCCTACTGGGATATTGTGCGTTATGCTGCGGGATTACTGGATAAAGTTGATATTAGTTTGTCCGATGCCGTAACGGATATTTTGATTAGTGGGAAACAGATTACGGTGGGAATGGCTTATAGTGAAGATGCCGCGATCGATCGACCAATGTCCCATACCGAGATTATTGAAAAGATCGATAAATTCTGTCGGGAAGATATCCGCGATCGCATGTTAACGCAAGAGATAATTATTTATTTAGGCCTATTAATTAAGTCTCAACCTAATCTAGTTAAAGGATTATTGACATTAAGAGTCGGATATCTAATTTTATTGTTAACTAGTGAATTAGCGATAGAATTAAATATTACTCAGGCTGAAGCTTATGAAAATCTGATGAAACTTAGTCCCTTTGAAGTTCAGACTAAACTACATCAAGTACTAAGCGATTATCAAGGTTTGGGTAAGACAGTATTTCAACAGGAATCACTCCATCTCAATCAATCTCAACAACAAATTGAGTGGGTAGTCGAGCCGCATACCGAACCGCTGAACCAAAGAGCGGAACCACCCACAATTGATTGGCGATATCAACGCCGCAAAGCTGGAACGATCGATCGAGCCAGCCGAGATTTTTATCCGAGTGTTTGGCGATTACTCGAACATTGTAAAGGACTGACGATTGGCGATAAATTAGAAAAACGAAACCGATTGGATAGCGAAATAATTTTATCGGAAATGACTCCAGGTGAAAAAAACTTTGCCTTGAGAATCGAACATTTGCTTAATAAAATTGTTGCCCCAGAATACCGTCAATTAAATATTGAGGCTTTAATGGTATTGGCCGATCTGTCCGAACGGAACCCCGATCTAAATGTTGAAGAATACATCGTCTTGGACGTATTAATTGGTCATGCTGTACGGCTAGCTTGGCTCGATCCAGAATTGCCAAAAACTACCTCAGTTATACTTGATAAAACTGCTTTTTACCCAGCAAACTATGACTTATATAAGTCTTCTGCTTGGAGTGCATTTTATCAAAGTTCTCCGTCTATCTGCGCGAGTTATATCGTCAAATCACTGCAATTTCTCAGTCAACTTGCTAGTGCTACACCAACAATCGAGGGTTAGAGGATAGGGCTAAGACAATAAATATATCTAAATAAGCAATACGATCTTAAAAAGCTATTTGCTAACCCCTAGCCCTTTCCCCACTAGACACCTCGATCGATAGTAGTTTATTCTTACAGCGTGGGCAAAATCTCCGCTAAGCCCTCAATTTTATGCGAAAACTCTTATTTCTCCTCCCAGGAACTACCCAAAAATTTAACTGTGGGGGCTTATGGGCTGAGCTGAAAACCATTGAGCTAGTCAAACAAATCTGTCCGGTTGAAATAGTCACTTATCGACAACGAGAGCCAGACAAGCCATTTTTAGATGATATTTTGCAGTTCGACTCCGCTCACTGCAAGCATCCCTCGCAGCAGGATAGAATTTTCGTCGTGAGCTGGGGTTTTGATGTCCCCAAACTGGTGGCTCGTCTTGGAGGGTATCCAACAATTTACCATGCTCATAGTGCCGAGTATGGCTTCCGCCTCCCCGCGCAGATCCCCATCGTCTGTGTCAGTCGCAACACACTGGGCTATTGGGGACAGAAATCGCCTCACGCGCTGTTATACTATTTGCCCAATCAAATTTCTGATGAGTTTGTAAACCTTCAAGGTTCAAGAACGATCGATGTATTAGTTCATGCTCGCAAATCTTCTGACTATTTATTAAAGCAATTAATTCCCGCTTTAGAGCAACATTGTCGGGTCGAAATTATCGATGGGTTTGTGGATAGTTTGGCGGATTTATTCAACCGATCGCGGGTTTATTTATATGACTCCGCCGACTATTGGGCAACTCAGGGAGTCACAGAAGGATTTGGATTGCAACCTTTAGAAGCAATCTCCTGTGGTTGTCAGGTATTTTCTAGCGTCAATCATGGATTATCCGATTATTTAGATCCAGGATTTAATTGTCATAAAATTGCTGGATTTAGCACCGCCTACGATGTCGAACGCATTTTAGGTGTAGTTAAATCTCACGCCCCAGTCAAAAATCTAGATTCACTAGTTACTGAATATCGAACTGAGAATATTCTCTCACGCCTCCAGGTGATTTTACCCGAAATCAATCATTTTTTTGATCGTGTCAGTCTAGGTACTTCTGATATTGCCGATCTAAATTATCAGCGAATTTTGCAGTTAAGATTGTCAAAAGTGGTTAGAAGTATTCAAAAAAAGCTCAAGCGTTAGGTCATAATCTAAGTTGCTTGTGGGGATATCTTTTTTTATTAGTCACCACTAATATGCACAAATAGCTCCCGATTGTATCGTTGCTGGCGGTGTTCCCATAGATAAATTCCTTGCCATGTACCCAAAACTAAATGACCGCGCATAATCGGGATTTGTTCGGAAGTATGGGTGAGTGCAGTGCGGATATGGGCGGGCATGTCATCAGCACCTTCAGCATCATGAATATATTTGGCATCTTCGGGGACTAATTTAGCCAGAAAGTTTGCTAAATCGATTAGTACATCCGGATCGACATTTTCTTGAATAACTAGACTAGCCGAAGTATGCCGCAGAAACAGGGTACATAATCCGGTTTTAATCCCCGATGCAGCAACAATATCACTCACCTGGGAGGTAATTTTGACGAATGATTTAGGGGTGCTAGGAATGGTGAGGAGTTTTTGATAATGCGACACAGGTTAAGTAATGAGTGATAGTTAGGTTTGGAGATAGTTAATGATGGCTGTAGCGATCGAATGATTACCATCAGTCGCTAATTGAGAATTAATTCGTGGTGGTTGAGTTGGTTGACGCAGAAAGTCCCAATTATCAGTGAAAAATTGACTAGGATCGATGACTTGATGATGACCATAATCTTGCATTCCATTGAGGATAATTTCAGACTCAGCAAAGCCAGAACGAGTTAATGAGACAATCGGAATTTGAATTTTTAAAGCTTCCGAATAGGTCGAATATCCAGGCTTGGAGACTACTCGATCGCACAACGGCATAAAATCAACCGGACGAAATGCTCGATCGGTAATTTTGACTAAATTGGGTAAATCCGGTGCATGGCGATCGAAGGCAATAAATTGATAATCTGGAAATTGACTGATATTCTGATAAGGAATTGCATCCAGACTCAAGCCACCAAATGTGAGTATAATTGTACGTTCTTTCGGTCGATCGAGATTGAATTTCGATTGCAAGTCCGCCAAGGGATATTTGGGATCGCCACCAGTTAACCCAATATCTTCAATTACGGAAAATCGATCCATCGACTCATGTAAGGGAACGCGGAATAACCGATCGCATTGTCCATAACAATCGCCAATCCAGTCGGCAATGGCAGTAAATTCGCCACCCCAATCGCGATAGATAAAATCCCAACCGAAGTTGCTAGACATCCAACAAGGTACGCCTAATTGTTTGGCAATTGCAGTTGCCAGTGGCGGCGCATCAGCGAAGACTAAATCCACATCATGCTCTCGACAAAATGCCACTTCCTCAGCGACGATTTGGTCTTGTCGATCGATAATATCCCGCCACCGGGCAAGTGTCGCATCTAGATCCATTTTCAGGCTGTCTGCCTGCACCACGCCCACATCATAGCTAACTTGACGATGGGTAAATTCACCATCGATATAACATTCCAATAGCCAGCTAGGAGCCGTAGTCACAAGAATCAGTTCGACGGATGGTAACAGCTTTTGAAGCTGTCCGGCGATCGATGCAGTTCTAGCCGCATGACCAAAACCATGATCGGTAATTGCAATATAAATAGACATGAAAATTATGAATTAGGATTGCTGCGCGTAGTCGAAGCATTGATGAATTCAATCAAGGCATCAATTTCAGCAGTGGTAGTAAAATAATGAGTGCAAGCACGGATACAATCTGGATCGACAATTGTGCGAAGATAGAAATGGTTGTGTTCTAAAGCTTGCACTAATTTAGCATGATTTCCTGAGGCAACTTGAAAAGATACTAAACCCGATTGTGGGGCTGTCTCGCTTAGACATTTAATCCCTGGGATCTGTTGTAAATTTTGCCAAAGATAGGTCGCTAAACTAACAATTTTACTAGTCCTGTCGATCGCGCTGCCCCAAGCTTGATGAGTAGCGATTGCCGCCCGCAAGCCACAATAAAGCGGATAAGCAGATGTGGCAACTTCATAGCGACGACTATCCTCGACTAGGGGCAAATTTGCCTGACGATAGTCCAAACCCCGCCAGCCGATAAATGTCGATTGTAAACTCGAACGAGCAGCGGGATGAATGTATAAACCACCCACTCCTTCAGGGCCACACCACCATTTATGCCCGGTGAAGGCATAAAAATCAATCCCTAGTTCGGCTAAATTCAGCGGCAACAAGCCGACAGATTGGGCGGCATCTACTAAAATTCGGATCGGTCGATCGGCTGGATATGCCCGAATTACCGCCGCGATTGCCGCTAGAGGTAATACTTGTCCCGTATTCCAGAGGACATGACTGAAGACAACTAACCGAGTTCGAGGTTGTAAATAGCTGGAGATTGTAGTGACAGAATCGCCAGTATTGAGAGTAGCTAATATTGGGAAAATATCAACACTCACCTGGAACCGCCGACAGATTTCCTGAATGCTGGCAATTACGCCTGGATGTTCGCAGTCAGAGAGGAGAATGCGATCGCCAGGTTGCCAATCGATCCCCCACAGGGCAATATTACAGCCAACAGTGACATTTTCCGTCAGGGCGATCGTCTCGGCGGCTACACCCAACTCAGATCCGATCGCCTGACGGGTCAAATCTGACTCGCGCAACACCCATTCGCTAGTTTTTAGCCCAAATGGCCCCTGTGATTGGATCTGCTGATAGGCGGCTAAAATCGCATCCAAGGCAGCTTGAGGCATTGGGCCTTGTCCGCCATAGTTAAAGTAGGCTTTATTGGCTAAAGCAGGGAATTGTTGCTGATATGTGTTCACAAATATTTGATTAAATAATTAGTAATCTTATTTAAGCTCGAACTTCTCTAGACTACCTAATGAATAGTCATTTAGGTTCAAATGCTTAATAGTTTTGCCTAAGCGACGATATACAGCTTCTTTCACCGCCAAACCCGCAGATTCTTTTCGCATTCCAACAATCACTAAACTACGTTGAAAGGAAGTCCCTGCTGCATCTCGCTGGCAATTATCACGTTTAAATTGACCGAGATTAAGAATGCGATATTCCTTGACCGCAAACAACTGTTTCATCAACTTTTCCTGAATAGTTTTCGCTCGATTCATTGCCCGATTTTCTTCTTCAGTACCCGTACCTTCGCACGAAGCAGTACCGAGCGCGATAATCCGGTTGGGATTATCCATAATCTTAAAAATACCTTGTTTTTCTAATTCTTGCTTGAGATTAGAAATCGGAAAGGTTTCAGTTTTTCCTTTGAGTCTAAGCGTATCTGAAGAAGCTAGCTGCCATTCATATCGATCGCTTAATACGGCCATATTAATCTGTGCAGATTTACCACTACTGTCTGTGGCAGTTAAATAGGGATAATATAGTACATCTCCAATTTTCGTGGGTGTCTGTGGTTGCGGCGGCAGTATAACGGGGATCGGACAAAGTCGATTGTGATTGCCTAACTGACACTGAATTTGCTCCCGATTAAAGTAGACACCTAACCCAACTGATATTACACCGAGTACACAACCTGCCACGATCGCCCGCAACCGCCAGCTTGGAGCCGGCGGCGTAGCTAAAGCTACAATAATAGAGCTAATCGCTTGATGGCGATCCTGCACTTCATTCATCAGCATTCGATCGATTACAGAACCCAATCGATCGCTGATTTCTCGTTCTTGCGCGGCTAAATGCTCTCGCCACAGCCATTTATTTGTCTGAAAATCATACAATCGATCGGGAGTAATATCTGTTAGCAGATGAATGCAAGTCGCGCCCAGGGCATAGATATCGCTAGCCGGATAAGCCACCCCCGCTCGAATCTGTTCGGGCGGTGCATAGCCCATGGTGCCGCCCGTTGTGCCCCGTGACATGACCGTACTATTGAGATGTTTGGACATCCCAAAATCGATCAGTACCAACTCTCCATTCTGCCGTCGCATGATATTTTCGGGTTTAATATCGCGGTGAATTACCCCTCGATCGTGAACGAATTTCAAAATTGGTAATAAATCATCTAGTAGCTGCCGAATTTGGGCTTCTGAATATGCTCCATTCTTATCTAATTCTTTGAGTAGATTTTGCCCATCAATAAATTCTTGAATCAAATAAAATCTACGTTCTTGCTCTAAATAAGCAAACAGTTGAGGAATGTGTGTAGACTCATTTCCCAACCTGTCTAATTGCGATCCTTCCCGTTGAAATAACTCGATCGATTTTTCAAAAGCTTCGGGATCGTCTAATACCTGTGGTGCTGGAAAAAATTGCTTAATCACACAGCGTTTCTCTTCCGGCATATCTGTATCGATCGCCAAAAAATTGCGACTCATTCCCCCACTGTCAAGAAAACCGATCGATCGATAGCGATCTTTTAAAAGCAACTTGCTACTACATGCCTTACAAATCATTTCCTCATGAGGATTTTGCGGCTGAGGACAATTGGGGTTAAGGCAATAGCTCATGGCGGTGAGGGCTGGTAACGCAGTGGGTGATTGCTATCTCAATGCTATACATAAGATAGCAAAATGAGTGGCTAAAAATTGATTTCCGCAGTTGAGTTCCCAGAAATGGCTGAGACAGCAACTCAATTCAGGGATTGCTTCACTACAACACATCTGAACTTTTGGTATGGGTTGTTGCTAATACTGAAAATTAACTTAGCAAAAATAAGAAATATCAACACAACATAATAACAGTCGGCGGATCGAATAATTCGACAATTTACCGCATCAGGCAAATCGTGCCTATTTAGCGAGATAATAGAACTGTGTGTATTTTCTTGCTTAGCTGTCAACTGCCCTATGCCTCAGATCAAATCCCTCTTCGATTGGTTTGCCGATCGTCAGAAAACCAGCCCCAGCATTCAGCAACAACAGGAGCGGGAAATTGCTGATGGGCTGTGGACAAAATGCGAAGCTTGTAACGCGATCGCCTACACCAAAGATCTCACCGCCAATCAAATGGTGTGTTTGGACTGCGGACATCACAAGCGAGTATCCAGTCACGAACGGATTACCCAACTAATTGATGCCAATACCTGGCAGCCAATGGACGAACACCTTCAACCTACCGATCCGCTTAAATTTAGAGATCGGAAGGCTTATAGCGACAGGTTGCGAGAAACTCAGCACAAAACGGGATTAACCGATGCTGTACTCACTGGCGTTGGCAAAATTGAAGACTCACCCCTATCTTTGGGCGTGATGGATTTCCAGTTTATGGGCGGGAGTATGGGTTCTGTTGTGGGCGAAAAACTCACTCGCGCGATCGAACGCGCCACTGAAAATCGGATGGCTGTAGCGATCGTTTGCGCCTCTGGTGGGGCGAGAATGCAAGAAGGAATGCTCAGCCTGATGCAGATGGCTAAAATCTCTGCCGCTCTGGAACGACACCGCGAAGCTAGGTTACTATACTTACCGATTCTGACTCATCCCACCACTGGTGGTGTAATTGCCAGTTTTGCCATGTTAGGCGATATTATTCTCGCCGAACCCAAAGCCACGATCGGCTTTGCGGGTAGACGAGTGATCGAACAAACTCTCCGCGAAAAGCTCCCTGATGACTTCCAAACCTCTGAGTATTCACTCCAAAAGGGGTTTGTTGATAAAATCGTCCCCCGCACTCAGTTGAAGCATACGGTGGCTCAATTGGTTCGGTTACATCAGGCTAGGGTTTAGGGGAAAGGGGAAAGGATAGCTCTTCTCTCCTAACTCCCTCAATTGTAAATTTTTCTCTACTTTATGAGGGAAACTAGACCGATCTGCACCGAGATAATGGCATGATATTGGCAATATGAGATAGCTGTGGCTTTAGTCTTGAGTTTAGCTGTGTTGTGTAATTATCATCTTAAATTAAAGTTATCTTTCCGAGGGAGAACCATGCTCAAGCGATTCCTGTTGCTGGCTGTGGCAACCATATTGTTTGCATTCCAAACCTTAGTTACCAGCGCGAATGCCATCGAACTTGATGCAGCAACGCGCACAGTCAAATTGAACGAACAGGGTGAAACTGCCACCCTCACGCTGAAACAAGTTAACAAAGGCAGACAGCTATTTGCTTCTACTTGCGCCCAGTGCCATGCTGGCGGAGTCACCAAAACTGACTTTAATGTCGGCTTAAGTCCTGTAGATCTAGCTGGTGCTACACCTCCCCGCGATAATATCGTGGCGATGGTGGACTATATGCATCACCCTACTACCTATGACGGTGAAACGCCGATTGCCGAACTGCACCCCAGTATGGATAGTGCAGACATCTTCACCGAAATGAAGAATCTCTCTGAGGATGATATGTATGCAATCGCTGGACATATCTTGATGCAACCGAAGATTGTGGGCGAGCAATGGGGTGGCGGTAAAACTGTCAGATAGACTGTCAGACAGTTGTGTGAGAATACTTAGCGCAACAAGAGTGTGACTGGCTGCTAGCAGCTAATTCCCAAAATTGTTAAAATTTAGACACAGTTAAATACCCCCGTTGCTCACAATCTAAGCTGCGCGGGTAAAATGACTGAATGATGATTTGTGTTTTTTATAGAGAGGAGAACCGTTTTGAAAAAGCTGATTTCGATCTTCACCGTAGCGATCGCCTTGTTTACGATCGCGTTTAGCAGCCCTGCTTTAGCTGGCGATGCGGCTAGCGGTGCCAAAATCTTTAGTGCCAATTGTGCAGCTTGTCACGCTGGCGGCAACAATGTCATCATGGCAAACAAAAATCTGAAGAAAGAAGCTTTAGCAGAATACGGCATGAATTCGATCGCTGCAATTACTACTCAAGTAACCAATGGTAAAAATGCCATGCCGGCTTTTGGTGGTAGACTCAGTGCGGCTCAAATTGAAGATGTCGCTACCTACGTCTTAGCTCAAGCGGAAAAGGGTTGGTAGTAGCCGATCGACCGACGATCGGAGTTAAATAATAGTGGCTGGTAATTGCTGACTATCGATCGAGAAACTGCCTATAGTTTTAGGTTATTCTCGATCTCTAGATTGCGATCGCCAGCCACTAAACTTTTGAGATCGAATAGCGGTTATAAAATTGAGAACGGATCGCTGAATAACTGTAAACATGCTAGATATTAACAAAGTTGCGAAACAACTACCAGGCATCGGACAGCATTTAGTTCGGGAAAATGCGGCTAATCAGCAACGGTTACAACTCGCTACTACATCGCTTTATCAGGCGATCGACCGACAAGCCGAATTAGCGCAGATCCAACAAGAGTGGGGCAATCGCCTCTTTTTCAATAGCTCAATTCCCGTCGAATCACTCGATACGCGGGTAGATATTGCTGCTCCGCCCCCACAGCAAACCGTATTAGCTACAGACGGCTCCCAAATCGCCCCCAGTCATCATGAAATTGCCTATTGCTACCTAATTAACGTTGGCAGGGTAATGATTCACTACGGGCAGAATTTGCACCCACTCCTGGACAGTATTCCTGAAGTATTTTACCAACAAGAAGATTTATATATCTCCCGTCAATGGGGGATTAGTACTGAAGAATGGTTGGGTTATCGACGAGCGGTTTCTGAAGCAACAGTCCTCGCCGAATTGGGCTGTAACTGGGTCAATCCACCTTTTACCTTTGATCAAAGCGTCGATGCAGTTTTAGAACCTAAAAAACCGACTGTACCCACCTTAGCGATGGTGGATGGTTCCCTAGTCTACTGGTTTCTCGAACAATTACCAACAGATGCACGGGAAATGATTCTGAATCCAATTTTAGCCGCCTGGGAAGAGTTACGGTTAGCGGGAATTCCGATCGTTGGTTATCTAAGTTCTTCTCGTAGTATTGATAATCTCAACCTGTTGCGATTACTCAATTGTCCCCACGAAGTACCCGACTGTCCGACACATTGCGCGGATGCAGCCAGACTGCCCTGTCAGCAGTTTGAAGGGGTGCGGGATACAACTCTCTGGAATACTCAATTATCACCAGGACAACGAAGCTGTTGGTGGCAGAGTACCGCCAAAATTTTAGACTGGTATGACGATCGACACAAAATTTATTTCTGTTATCTCCACGTCGGGCAAGAAATCGCCCGCGTGGAAGTCCCCGCCTGGGTTGCCGAAGATGAGACTTTATCCGGGATCGCGTTAAGTCTAATTATCGCTCAAGTCAACAAGGGTTACGGCTATCCCGTCGCGCTAGCCGAAGCCCACAATCAAGCAGTCGTCAGAGGTGCAGATCGATCGAGCTTTTTTGCGCTGCTCGAACAAGAATTAATTAAGACTGGACTAAAAAATGTCGGTACGTCTTATAAAGAGACGAGAAAACGGGGTAGTATTGCCTAGTCAGAATTTTAGCTACTCTCTCCCGACAAAATTTTCTCTGACTTTGGGAACTTAGAGGAAGACATCCGCAGTGGAATTTCCTGAAGATCCTGTGGCTCACCCCAGAATTGTGCTAGCGTCGGGCCATTTTTAACACGACGATCTCTAAACCAAAAATTCCACCACTCATGCAATAAGACGCGCTTGCCCATCCGGGTAAACCAATTCATTCCGTGTCTGGCGGCGCGATTGGGTTGGAGAAACGATCGCCATAATGCCTTTGGTCGAGCTTGCAACACGATCTCAATCAACTTCACCCACAGGAAAATTCGCCAGGGTGGCATGTACAACGTCTCTAGGACTTGATGTTTATAGTCCCACTTTCGCTGGTCTAGTTGAATGACCCGGCGTTCGGCGGCAATCCGGTAGTAACCCGTCCAGCGGTGTGGCGTGACATACAAGGTCATAATTTGATCTGGATCGTACCAGAGTAACTGTCTTAGGGCGCGGTAGAAGTCTCGATCGGTCACTTCTTCAAAATCAGTTACCCAAGTTGCCAGGGTTGACTTCTCCTCGGCATAAATGCGCAAGGATTCTAAACGGAAATGCTCCGCAGTCTAAAGACGTGCTTCGCAATGCTGTTTAACTGACCAGTTTCTACGTTTCTGGGGACGAGTCAAAACGCCCCTA
>JANPJH010000055.1:0-15477 GCA_031425415.1 Chamaesiphon sp. VAR_61_metabat_425
CGGATCTGGAGATCCATACACTGCACCGACTCCATACTGTCCCGCTGCGGGTAATTCAATCCCTTCAGCCGCCGCCACCTTCTGCATAAACTTGTGGGGCACCTGCATCAAAATCCCCGCCCCATCTCCGGTATTCGTCTCGCAACCGCACGCGCCGCGATGATCGAGATTAACGAGAATTGTCAATGCTTGCGCCACAATCTCATGCGACTTCGCCCCCTTCATCTGCACGATAAAACCGATACCGCAAGCATCGTGCTCAAACTGCGGATCGTATAAACCTTGTTTGGTGGGTGGTTGGATGGTGTTCATGCTTGGATCGATCGCTTTAATGGTGTTGAGTAGCTGATGCCAGTTTTTACGCGCAGCATGGGTATCCTACTTCGCCTTATATTGTGGCTGATGCGCTTGAGTTCGATCATTCCCCGATACAAATGTTTAAGAGATTGGAAAACTTGACAAGAGTGGCTGAGTGTAAATTGTTAAAAGCTCAATGGGTATCATGAAAATAAAGTAAATATTTTCTGGTAAGTTTAGATAGAACCATTACAATGATGAGCCACCAAAAAACCGCGCACAGTGCGCTTTCAAAATACACTTCTTTCAAAGGCAAAAAAATTCTTGAGGTTGGAGGGGCGCAATCCTGCGAATCGATATATCCATTTCTCCACGATGGAGCGGATAGTGCGGTCGTTACAGGACTCGACCATATCTCAGAGGAATACATTAGCAAGGATTACAATTTACAAATTTTACGTGCTGATGCCCTCAATCTCTCTAGCTCGTTCGACCCCTGTAGCTTTGATGTTGTCTATGGCTTGTCTATCATCGAACACATACCCTCTCCCAAAGTTTTGCTTGATGAAGTCTACAATGTGCTCAAGCCAGGGGGGATTGCGTATTTTGAAGGCAATCCAATCTGGTCATGCCCTCAGGGTCATCACTTATGGATAGCTAATTGGGGTGGAGCGTATCAAAATAAGACCACAGCTAACTATTTATTCTGTGGGTTTCCTGGCAAAACATCTACTAATCCACTTCCTGACTGGTCGCACTTGCTCATGACTCCCGCTCAAATGACAGAGCATTTAAAGGAACAATCAATACCTAGCAGTGATATTGACTGCATCATCGACTGGGTATTTTACTCGGACGAAGTGAACAGAATGAATATGCTTGAGATTGCTGATGTTTATACCAGTTCCAAACTGATTGTGCTCGAAGCAAATACCGTTAGAGTCGAATTGCCTGTCGATATTCAAACCGTTCTGCAAGAAAGGTGTGGAGATAACATTGACTACGGTGTTTTTGGGGTAAATTACGTCCTTGCAAAGCCATTCTGAATTTCTCTCTCGATGTACTTGCCTACCCTAGAGCATACATACCGGAGGTAATCGTTGGCGAAGCCTACCAGAGGTAATCGCTATTGAGGAGTACCTTTATATCCTGTCGGAACGAGCGATTGATTCCTGCTTCGAGAAACCCAACAATTTTAGTATTTTAGGTTTGATCGATCGGTATTGAGGAGCATTTTTATATCCTGTTGGGATTATCGATCGATTGTCTACTTCGAGAAACCCAACAATTTCAGTGTTTGAGGTTCGATCGATCGGTATTGAGGAGCATCTTTGTATCCTGTTGGAATGATCGATCGATTAACTACTTCGAGAAAGCCAACAATTCCAGTGTTTGAGGTTCGATCGATCGCTATTGAGGAGCATCTTTATATCCTGTTGAAATTATCGATCGATTAGCTACTTCGAGAAACCCGACAATTTCAGTGTTTGAGGTTCGATCGATCGGTATTGAGGAGCATCTTTGTATCCGGTTGGAATGATCGATCGATTCTCTTGGGTTTGGTCGATTGTCGATTCGCCAAGGGGACATTAGGCGATCGAGATTATTGGAGTAAGATATCTGCCGGAATATCCAACTGACGGTGAAGTGCTCGAATCATTTCTAGCGTTAAAGTTTGACGTTTAGACATTACTTCTGACACTAAATATTCACTACCAATAATTGGAATTAGATCGGCATTCGATCGATCTGACTGTTCTAGTCGAAACTCGATTGCGGCGATCGGGTCTGGTAATCCGATCGGGAAATATTTATCTTCATATAACTCAATTAGAGTTGCCAGTACCTCTAATTCATCAGCTTCAGGTGTATTCGGCTGAGATTGCATCAAAGTTCCCGCTCGTTCCAATGCATCCTGATAATCAGTTTCAGTTTTAATCGGTCTAATTAAAGCAGTATTCATATTGTCTCCACATCAACAGTATCGTAATCTTGATGAGTCCCAACAAATCGGATAAAAATAATCTGTAAAGCGTAGTTAATCTCAACAACTAATCGATATTTATTACCTGCAATATTGAATACGGTTCGATTATTTTTCAGTATACTCGCATTTCGATATTGTTCTTTAACATCCGCAGGAGTCAGCCAACTAGCCTGTTTAGCCTCCCGATACCAAGACTTGAGTGGATCTTCCGCATCAGCATATTTAGGAGAACTTTCCCAAAATTCGCGCAGGGTTCTTTTTGATAAAATTCTCATCTGCTAATTTGGAGCCAGACGAGTTCGTCCCAATTCTTCGCGTAACACTCGTCTCAAAGTTGATTCTAGCGGTTCATGCTGCTTGTGAATATGGGTTCGCAATGCTTCATTGATTAAGGTTTGATAGTTTCCTCCACCTGCTTGATGAACCTGCTCCCGAAACCAGTCTAAAACATCATCATCAATCCGAATCGTAATCCGCGTTTTTCCAGTACCAATTGGATCGATGGCACCTCGTTTCCCTTGGCTGAAATCATATTCTACTTCGACAGAATCGTGTTCTACTTCCATAATTTAATCCTCTTCGTACTGTCTTCGTTCTTGACGTGTCGCCGATCTAGCTGAAATCAACCTAATTTCTCGATCGCGCCAGGTATACACCACCACCAGCACTCGACCTAGAGCATCTAGCCCAATAGTAATAAATCGCTCTTCATCGAATCGTTCATCTGGTGTCGTGATTGCGAGATCGTCCGAGAACACAGAAACTGCATCGGCAAAATCAATCCCGTGCTTACCCAGGTTCGTTGCTGCTTTGTTTTTGTCCCACTGATACGCCATTTATCTATTATATGCACAATCGTACATATAAATCACATTTCACCAGAAACCCAACAATCCCAGTGTTTGAGGCTCGATCGATCGTCATTGAGGAGCATCTTTATACCCTGTCGAAATGATCGATCGATTACCGACTTCGAGAAACCCGACAATTTCAGTGTTTGAAGTTCGATCGATCTCTGTTGAGGAGTATTTTTATATCCTGTTGGAATGATCGATCGATTATCTAGTTCGAGAAACCCAACGATTTCAGTGTTTGAGGTTCGTTCGATCTTCATTGAGGAGTATCTTTATATCCTGTTGGAACGATCGATCGATTACTTAGTTCGAGAAACCCGACAATTCCAGTGTTTGAGGTTCGATCGATCGGTATTGAGGAGCATGTTTATATCCTGTTGGAATTATCGATCAATTCTCTTGGGTTTGGTCGATCGTGGTTGATTTGATCGATCTTTGGTGCGATGGTTTTGGGATCGATCTATTTACTCCAAAGACCAATCTTCGATTGTTAATCCTGGCACTTGTCCAAAATCTTTCTGATTGCGAGTAACAATAATACCATCGTGAGCGAGAACAATTGACGCAATTCGCAGATCTTGCGTTCCAATCCGAATTCCTTGCTGTCGAAATTGTCTAAAATAATCATCAGCAGATCGATCGTATTTCAGAATTTCCAACTGAGAGAATAGAGAAAATGTTGCGGTCAAAAGATCGTAGGCTAAGATCAGAGCCTCAGGATTTTGTGCTTTCCGAATCTGCGCTAGCCGCCCACCATATTGCTCCTCAACCGTTATCACTGTCGTTTTGATAATTAGATTATTTTGCCTACCAATCCGAATCTGACTACAAACCTGTGGATGATTCCGTTGATAAAGACTCAAGATATCAGTATCAACAACATATAAAGTCATTGATAATCCTCAATCGAATTTACCTCATTACGATAATTATTCACTTCTGTCAAAAAGTCGTCAAAAGTTGGATCGTCCTGAAAGATACCCATGTTATCTATCCAAGGATCGCTTCTTTCTTCAGTTACTTTACTAGGTACATCTATATCGATCGTTACTAATTTTCCATTCCTAAATTGAGCATCTAGGATAACTTTAAGTTTATCGATAGCCTCCTTTTCTGTTATTCCATTAGCAGTTACATTTGGCAATCCAATAACAGATGCCATAAACTCGCTCTTGGCTGGATTTTTAACAAATACTTGATATTGCATGTTCAATACCTACTTTGAGAAGAAAAACGTCCACAACTCATTTTAACACTTTTGGTGTTGGCGTTAGCCTCTCCCCCAGGAGAAAACCCAACAATCCCAGTATTTGAGACTCGATCGATCGCTATTCAGGAGTATCTTTATATCCTGTTGCAATTATCGATCAAGCCTTATACTCCTACAAGCAGTAAGTTATAATCGACATACAAGACTCGGACATAACCGTATGACTAGCAGCGAAATTAGCTACACCGAAGCCCAAAGTAATTTAGGCGTTCTGCTCGATCGCGTGGCAGATAGTAAAGACATTATCATAGTCAAACGAGACGGCACCGATAAAAACGTTGCTCTCATTGCCGAAACAGATCTCAGCAGTCTCTTAGAAACAGTTTATCTACTGAGATCTCCAGCCAACGCAACTAGATTGCATCGGGCGATCGATCGAGCTAAACAAAGAGATATTCAGGGCTATAACCATTCAGAGATAGAGAATCCGTCACAATCGATCGCAACGTTGTGTGAGGAGTTGGGAATTGTCCGCTAAAAAGAAAGATAAAAATCGCTCTGACTATCTCCTGTATTTTTACGGTCTGAACTCGATCGAGATCCCTAATTAACTCCTAGCTCAACTGTTTAGCTAATTCATCAGTTTTGGCGGCCATAATTAGATCGTTGAGATGCAATCCGCCGACTGTATGCGTCCACCAGGTGACGGTTACTTTGCCCCATTCCGTCAGGAGAGCAGGATGATGCTCGGCTGCTTCGGCTAAGTCTCCCACGGCATTGGTAAACGCGATCGCACTTTTAAAATCCTTGAACTTATATACGCGCTCAATTCGATTTTCGCCGTTAACTTCATACTGGCACCAGTCAGGAATCTGTGGTTGAAAAGCAGCGATTTCAGTCGGACTGATGGCTGCTTCGCCACCATGACAAGGGATACATTTTTGGCGGGCTAAATCAGTCATGACGCTCCAATTTTGTAGAAATAATTCTACTAGTCTTTAGTGAATAACTTAATTGTAGAATGTTTTAGACTTTGCCTGCGCCTGAAGGTGCATCAGGGAGAGTGGGAGTTACTGGATTTTTGGTTTTGGGTGTGCTTTTAACTGATGGGGTTGCCGCTGATGGAACAGAAGCTAGTTCCAAGAGTTCGGGAATCGTCACGAACTTATAACCTTGGGCGCGAAGTTTCGCGATAATTTGGGGGAGAGCTTTGGCGGTATTCTCGTGACTACCACCACCATCGTGCATTAACACAATTCCACCAGGAGTAGCTTGTGCGAGGGTGGTTTTGACCATCTGTTCTGGAGTGGGACGTTTGGGACGACTATCTCCAGTATCTACCGACCACATTAGGACTGATTGTTTCTTGCTCTGGGAATAAGCCACCAAACCATTATTTAAGGCACCGCCAGGGGGTCTGAAGTACTCAGTTTCGACATTTAGGACTTCTTTGATGATTTTGGCAGTATCTTCGATTTCTCGCTGGGCAACCAACGGACTCATCTTGTGATACCAATGGTGCATGGTATGGTTGGCGATCGCATGTCCGTCCGCCAGCACCTTTTTGGCAATTTCGGGAAAAGATTTTAATGGCTGCCCGATCATAAAGAAAGTGGCTTTGATCTTTTCTTGTTTGAGCGTTGCCAAAATATGTTCAGTCGTTTGAGGCCAGGGGCCATCATCAAAAGTCAGGGCAATGACTTTTTCTCCATTGGCTAGGGGTGCATCTTTGATCGTCTTGGCTTGAAATTCTTTGGGGACATCAAAGTTCATCGGAATTTTGGTGGCGATGTCTCTGGCGATATCTGCGGTTTGAGCCACACCTGTCTTGGCAATTAACGCATCAGCGGGGATGCTGCCAAAAAGACTATGTAGTAATGCAATTGCGGCAAAAGAAACAGCGGCGATTGCCAGCCATAATGTTTTACCTGGTAGTAACCGCTTGGTACGATTTTGCTGCTTAACCCTAGCCAATTTAGCGACTCCTTACATCTAAAAGTGATTTAATCTGAATCCATCCCGCCAACAATCTTACTTTAATTCTGTGGATTGTGGTCGAACTGACTACTTAATCGTTAGGTACCGACTTTTCCTCAATCTTCCCAATTCATAAATATCAGTACGTTTAAACTATGCTGATAATTTTAGCTAAACTTAGTTAAATTTGTTAGTTTACGAGCATTAATAACTAGATTAATTATGCCCAAACTGGATGTTATAACGCAACAGGTAAAGCTAAATTGCCGTCAAACCGAAATAAGTGCTTACCTTGCTACCCCTAGAGATTCAGGTAGATTTCCTGGCATCATTGTCCTCCAAGAGGTATTCGGGGTCAATGCCTATATTCGGGCTGTCACAGAGCGCATTGCTAGCTTGGGTTATGTGGCGATTGCCCCAGCGTTGTTTGATCGCGTTGCGCCAGGGTTTGATGTTGGGTACACTCCGACTGAGTTAGAATTAGGACGCACCCATGCCCAAAATAATAGTGCTCCAGAATTACTGGCAGATATTCAAGCAGCGATCGAGTATCTCAAAAGTCTACCGCAGGTAAAACCAAGCTTTGGCTGTGTCGGCTTTTGCTTTGGTGGACACGTAGCCTATTTAGCGGCTACTTTGCCGGATATCTGGGTGACAGCTTCTTTCTATGGGCGGGGAATTTCGACTTTTACACCTGGTGGCGGGGAGCCAACATTGAGTCAAACAGGCGCGATCGCGGGTATGATGTACATGTTCTTTGGAATGGACGATGCTAGCATCCCTCCCGAGCATGTACTAGAAATTGCCGATGCACTCACTCGACATGACATTCCACATCGGATTTGGCAGTATCCAGGTGCCGAGCATGGTTTTTGTTGTGACTTGCGAGCTAGTTACAATCCAACTGCTGCCACGGATGCTTGGCAACACGTTGAAGAGTTATTCACACAGTTAAGATAGTAGTCAATCACTATCCACTATCCACTATTCACTATTCACTAAATGACTACCAGTAAAACCACCTCAGCCGAAATCTTTTCAATGGACGACTTTGCTAAAGCTTTAGATGCTGAAGTAGTCAGTTTTGAGAAAGACCAATTAGTGCGGGGTAAAATTCATAGTTATGATAGCGATGGTGTCTATGTAGACATTAAGGGTAAATCCCTCGCTTTTGTACCTGCTGCTGAAGTTGCCGCAGATGAGTCGGCCGATTTATCTGCATTATTACCAATTGGTGATGAGCAAGAATTTTTGATTATTCGCGAACAAAATGCGGATGGACAAGTTACTTTATCTAAACGTCAATTACAGGTTAAATACGCTTGGACTCAAGTTGGTGAGATTCAAAGTAATAAAGAATCAATCCAGTTGCGCGTTACTGGAGTCAATAAAGGTGGTGTAACTGTTAGCTTCCAGGGGATTCGGGGATTTATTCCGCGATCGCAGCTAGTAGAGCGCGATCATCAATCTTTAGTTGGAACTAGCATCTCTGCCGTAATTATTGAAGCAAATCAAGAAACAAATAAATTAGTCTTCTCTCAACGTCAAGCAACGCGGACGGCTAACTTTAGTCAACTCGAACAAGGTCAACTAATTACGGGGATTATTGTCGGACTCAAACCATTCGGAGCTTTTGTCGAATTTGATGGTAATACTGGTTTAATTTATATCAAACAAATCAGTCATAATCGAGTTGAAGCTTGTGAGAAATTATTCACCATCGGCCAAGAAATTAAAGCAATGATTATCGAGCTAGATGAAGGCAACGGCAAGATTTCATTGTCTACCAGAGTCCTGGAAAATCATCCTGGTGAAATGCTCGAAAATATGGCAGAAGTAATGGAGTCAGCCGAAGCCAGAAGCGAACGCGCCGCCAAGAAATTATTTGGTAATTAAGTTTAGTCGTGATTACCCGTTAGGTTTTAGTAGTGGCTAATTTCAGAAAACCTATTAAAATAGCAAAAGAGGTCATTAATGACCTCTTTTGCTATTCCAATTAAACTTAATAATTAAAGTAAGCCTGTGTTAGCACCCTGTTTACCAGTAGCTAATTCGACTTTAATAATTTTCCCACCCATTTTCATGATGCGTTGTTGTTCGCGAAACCAGTTGTCGTAAGGCACTAACTTAGTGAAATAAGTATTTTGTAGCTCGCGCTGGGTCCGAATCCGACTTTGGCTGGGAACGCAGGCGGTGACTTTGAACATCCGCATATTAATGGTTCTCCTAATCTTATATTTTGGATAAACTATACTAATTTTCGCACTTTTCGGTCGCTATTTAATTTAGTTGCGATCGATCCATACTATTTAGCTATAACAATTAACAATTAATCAGCATTAATGTTTGGCTAAACACATCGAAGTCTGGGAGCCACAATTCAAGCATAGATCGTCAAAACTCATAATAAGCTGTTGAAGAGCTAGTACTCACATCGGACTTCCCAGACTTGATAAAACTTCACCTACAGGTTTTACAACCTAGTTACTAGCTCAAGCCAGAACAGATGTAGTCTAAGTAAACGCCCATTTCTTTGCCAGCATCAGCACCAACTAAGCTTGCGGTTACTTCTTTCATAGCTTGGATTGCTTGAACGGTAGCTGCAACAGGCACTCCCAAGGAGTTGTAAGTTTCTTTCAAACCGTTGAGAACGCGCTCATCCAAGATGGAAGGGTCGCCAGCTAGCATTGCATAAGTAGCATAACGGAGGTAGTAGTCTAAGTCGCGGATGCAAGCAGCATAACGACGAGTGGTGTACATGTTACCACCTGGACGGGTGATATCCGAGTACAACAAGGATTTAGCTACAGCTTCTTTAACGATGGTTGCAGCGTTTGCACTGATGGTACCAGCCGCACGAACGCGGAGTTCACCAGTACCAAAGTAAGCTTTGAGTTTATCGAGAGAACTGGAGTCCAAGTATTTACCTTGAACGTCAGATGAATTGATGACAGAAGTAATTGCGTCTTGCATTATCCTAAATTCCTTATCTAGTCTTTAGTTGCTTAATATTCGATCGTAACAGGGGATGAATTAACTAGGTTTGAAACTAGCTCATTGCACCGATTAAGTAGTCGAAGTAAGCACCAGCTTCAGCAGCGTCTTCGCCAGACATCATCGCGGAAGCAGCATCTTTCATCGCCCGAACGCCAGCAGCAACTGCTTCGATAGGGGTACCTAAAGATCTGTACATTTCACGTACGCCAACTACACCGATTTCTTCGATCGGGGTAACATCACCAGCAACCACACCATAAGTGATGAGGCGGAGGTAGTAGTCTAAGTCGCGCAAGCAAGTTGCAGTCATTTCTTCGCCGTAAGCGTTACCACCAGGGGAAACGACATCAGGACGTTGTTGGAACAGTTTGTCGCCTGCACCTTTAACTAGACGCTCGCGAGAGTCAGTTAAAGTTTGAGCGATCCGGAGACGACGTTCGCCAGAAGTGACGAAAGTTTTGATCCGATCTAATTCGCCGGGACTCAGATAACGAGCTTCAGCATCTGCATTGACGATCGCTTTGGTGACGATACTCATCGTGGGATTACTCCAAAAAAGTTTGTTACCAGACTTGTGATTAGTTGGCTCGTGCCAGTGGGTCTGAAGTTTAATTATAGTAGCTTTTGACATGTTCACTGTCCCGAAGGAGCAGTGATTTTTGACACTTCATCGAAACCCGCGACTAAAGTAGTCTTATCGTTTCTCCATGTCCGTTTAGAGTCTCCCAATGCCCTATGGCGACTATGTTACATATATTTTATCGATCGACCGCTCCAGCGGAACGTGGTTTTAAGCCTAAACTTTCGATAAATTTTACATAAATTTGGTTGCGGCACAGGTGCCTTCCGAAAAACATTTTGCGGCATTATGACTGGTTTCTGAGTAAACTCGTAATAGTTTGTAACGATCGGGGATCGAAAAGTAGGGCTGTACCAGATGGATAATTAAGGCTATAGCTATTTTTCAACCTAGTGATGATCCCAACAACTTACCCAAATCTCGATCGACTGCCGCAACTAGAGCCGCTCACGGTACCGGAGCGGCTGCTGTTAGGGCCTGGACCGTGTAACGCGAATCCGCTTGTGCTGGAGGCAATGAGTACCAATCTCTTGGGACATCTCGATCCGGCATTCTTGCAGATTATGAATGAGATTCAGTCCCTGTTGCGATATGTATGGCAAACCAACAATCCGCACACGATTGCGGTGAGTGGGACTGGTACAGCGGCGATGGAGGCGACTATTGCCAATTCGGTCGAGCCGGGAGATGTGATGCTGATTGGGGTTGCTGGTTATTTCGGCAACAGATTAGTAGATATGGCGGGGCGATATGGCGCGGATGTCCGGACAATTACTAAACCTTGGGGGCAAAATTTCTCGCTGGAGGAACTTCGCACGGCAATGGCTAGCCATCGTCCCAAAATTCTGGGACTAGTTCATGCAGAAACTTCCACAGGTGCCAGACAACCGATCGAAGGTGTGGGTGAGTTGTGTCGAGAGTATGATTGTTTATTACTCCTAGATACCGTAACTAGCCTCGGTGGGGTGCCGATTCACTTAGATGAGTGGGGGGTCGATCTGGCTTATAGTTGTTCTCAGAAGGGTTTAGGTTGTGCGCCCGGAGCATCGCCATTTACGATGAGTCCACGGGCAATGGAGAAGCTACTCAAACGCACCACAAAGGTACCGAATTGGTATCTGGATATGCTGCTGTTGGGTAAATATTGGGGTGAAGAGCGCGTCTATCACCATACCGCACCGATTAGTCTTTACTACGGTTTACGGGAAGCCTTGCGGTTAGTTTCAGAAGAAGGGATTGAACATAGTTGGCAACGGCACCAGCAGAATGTAGAGTATCTGTGGTCGAGTTTAGAATTGATCGGTTTAGAGATGCACGTCGAACAGCAGTATCGTTTACATACCTTGACGACGGTATGTATTCCTGATGGTGTAGATGGTAAAGCGATCGCTAAAAAACTGCTACTCGAACATAATATCGAGATTGGTGGTGGATTGGGCGAACTGGCGGGGAAAGTTTGGCGAGTAGGCTTGATGGGCTACAATAGCCGTCCAGAAAATGTCGATCGATTAGTTGCTGCGTTAAAGACGGTTTTAGGATAAGGATCGAGCTTGGGGTGGATAAATTTTCCATCCCTACCCCTACTCTCTTACTGTGGTACAGCTACCGGACTAATTACTACCAGTGAAAATAACTTCAGGAAACTTGAGTTGTGCTTCAGGTAAGGGACGACCTTTGCCTTCTTCTTGCCAATAGTTAATAACTTCTGTAGCTTGGTTGAGGATGCCCACGCGATCGACTTCGGCGATCCAATGTTTAGCTTCTAATTCAGCTTTGAGTTGTTCCCACGCATCGTTACGGGGCCAGAAAAAATAAGCGGTGAGCGGGCTTAAACCTTTGCCAACTACTTGGTCTACGGCTAAAGCGACGTTTTCATCTAACCACAAAACTTTTAGGATAAATTTAGCTGCTGTTACTGGTGCTGTTGCTGTTTCGGTCATAAATGTTTACTAGTTTGGACACACAATCCTTAATTGTATCATTGAAATTATAGATGATGGTAGGAGAATTTAGATGAGTGTGAAGCTTGAGCACCAAAAAACGGCGATCGTGATCTTTGATATCGATGGGGTAATTCGAGATGTAGGTGGTTCCTATCGTCGCGCTTTAGCTGATACGGTGGCGGAGTTTACGCATGGTGGCTCTCATCCGACTGCGGCTGAGATTGACAAGCTCAAAGGCGAAGGAATTTGGAATAATGATTGGGAAGCAGCTCAGGAGCTGATTTATCGTTATTTCGAGAGTCAAGGGCAAGCTAGAACCACCTCCAGACTAGATTACGGTCAAATTGTCGCTTATTTTCAGACTAAATATCGGGGCACCGATCCGATTAATTGGAATGGTTATATTTGTGATGAGCCATTATTGGCTACGCCAGAATATTTCATGGGTTTAACTGCGGCGAATATTCCCTGGGGCTTTTTTAGTGGGGCAACGCGAGGATCTGCTGAATATGTGTTAAAACGACGATTGGGATTAGTTGAGCCGATCTTAGTTGCGATGGAAGATGCACCGGGCAAACCCGATCCGCAGGGTTTATTTATGACAGTTGAAAAGTTAGGCCCGTTACATAAGCAGATCGATTTTTTACCAATTATTTATGTGGGTGATACTGTTGCCGATATGTATACAATTTTAAAGGCGAGAACTACTCAACCCGATCGATCATTTATCGCTGTGGGTGTATTGCCGCCGCATGTCCAGCATGACCTTAATATTATGACTGAATATACTGAAAGTTTGCGGCTAGCAGGGGCAAATTTAGTTCTGAATAATGTATGTGAATTAAATCCTGATCGGATTGAGAAACTTTTAAACTTGATCGCCATATAACCAGCATAAAACCCCAATTTCTTCGAGAAATCGGGGTTCTTCGATCGTGAGTGAAGAAGATTAGTTTGGATCGATCGGAGATTTCAGTTTAAGTTGGAGATCTGTCCCTTTCTTCAATACAACTTCACCACCTGGGCTAGATAAAACAAATGCAGTTGCAGCAGCCGCACCAGCTAATTTACCATGTTTAAAATTAGCTTTGTTACCAACAAAATTACCTGCAACTGTACCACCTAAGATAATTCCGGCATTCTTGAGAAACTGACCTTTAGTTTTAGTTTCAACTTTAGTATTGACTAAAGTAGCATTGATCGGTAGAAGATCGCCATTTTTAAGTTTAACACTATCAAAAAATAGATTTAAACTAGCTTTTTTGCCCCTCGCTGCTTTAACGACATTTTCTAAATGACCCTCGATCGTCGCATCCTTTAGAACCGGATATTTACCTACAGAACCGTTTTTAACCTTAATCGTAAATTTCTCATTAGTCCGACTTTTCCCTGTCGAAATTTCTTGCTGTAAATCGGTATTAATTGTTATTCCGGCAGGAACGATCGCTAAAGCTCCTACGCCAGCAGTGATTGGTTGATTCTGGGTGATAGGTTTGTCTTCAACCTTACTCCCACAACTGGCTAAACTACCTAAAGATAGACTAATTAAAACTAATGAAACAGACTTCTTTAACATAAACTTTTAGGCCTCACACCTTCAACCACACTGAAAATATGTGGGTATAACTAGTTTATCATTTGTCCATCGCTCCAAGTACCAGTCATCTGTCGCGATTCGATCGCGCTATCACCACTATTCGAGATCGGATATCTCATATCGCAGCTTGGATTGGTTAATATTTAACTAAATAAATTAGCACCTGAGTTACCAAACTGTAGTTAAATCGAGGGTGAATCCAGCTAAAACATCTTCACCACTTAGCTGGGTTGGCGATTGCACCACCTGCTTATCTTTACCAATGCGATAAATCTCCACCTGTCGATCTTGCGGATTAATCAACCAACCTAATCTGACCCCATTATCCTGATATTCCTGCATCTTTTTTTGGAGCAGTGATAGCCTGTCACTACTAGAACGTAGTTCAATCACAAAATCGGGCGCGAGTGGCAAAAACTGGTTGAGGGAAACACCTTCCAACCGAGACTTTTCGACCCAAGATACATCAGGCGCACGTTCGGCACCGTTTGGTAAAGTGAACCCACCCGATGAGTCAAAAGTGTCGCCTAGCTGAGTTGTTCGGTTCCATAGCCAAACCTGTCCATTGAGATCTGAGTTTTGTTTTGAGCTTTCACTAAAAGCTGGAGGCATAATGATGAGTTCGCCATTGGCCGTAAGTTCTAACCGCAATTCTTGATTTGTCTCACACAGTTGCACGAACTGTTCGTGAGTGAACCGCAGATGGCTGAGATCTAGAGCTAGATTTGCTGTAGTAATTGTGGTAGTCAGCATCATGAAGTGATTTAATCTCGATGGTAATCTAAATTTTAACGGAAAATAAGCTAGCGCAAAGTCGAGCGATCGCTGATGTAGATATAATAAGTAAGGGAAATCCTGATGTTTATCCCCAGGCTCCACAACACAGCGCAATTGAGCATAGCGATCGCAATAACCTAGAGAATATGGCACAACTCGAAACCAGAACCGAACCGATGGTGCTAAATATGGGGCCGCACCACCCATCGATGCACGGGGTTATGCGGCTGATAGTCACCCTCGACGGTGAAGATGTCGTAGATTGCGAACCTGTGGTCGGCTATCTCCATCGTGGGATGGAGAAAATTGCTGAAAACCGGACAAACATCATGTTTGTACCCTACGTGAGCCGTTGGGACTATGCAGCGGGGATGTTTAACGAAGCCATTACGGTTAATGCTGTCGAAAAGTTAGCTAGTATTCCAGTTCCCAAACGCGCTAGTTATATTCGCGTCATTATGTTGGAACTCAATCGGATTGCTAACCATCTGCTGTGGTTAGGTCCATTTATGGCTGATGTTGGCGCACAGACTCCGTTCTTCTATATTTTCCGCGAGCGGGAGATGATTTACGATTTGTGGGAAGCAGCAACCGGCTACCGGATGGTCAATAATAACTATTTCCGCATCGGTGGGGTAGCGGTAGATTTACCTTATGGTTGGCTCGATAAATGTACGGACTTCTGCGACTACTTCGAGCCGAAAGTAGATGAATATGAGAAACTAATCACCAATAACCCGATCTTCCGCCGGCGGGTGGAAGGTGTAGGGACAATTAGCCGCGAAGAAGCGATTAATTGGGGTCTATCTGGCCCGATGTTACGCGGTTCTGGGGTGAAGTGGGATCTGCGGAAAGTTGATAACTATGAATGTTATGACGATTTTGATTGGGACATTCAGTATGAAACTGCTGGCGACTGTCTAGCGCGGTATTTCGTGCGGATTCGGGAAATGCGTGAGTCGGTGAAGATTCTGCGTCAAGCTATTGCTGGTTTACCTGGCGGTGCTTACGAAAGTCTGGAAGCTAAACGGATTGCTGCGGGACCAAAATCGGAGTGGGATGCGATCGATTATCAATATATCAGTAAGAAAGTTGCCCCGACATTTAAAATTCCCAAAGGCGAGCATTACGTGCGCGTTGAAAGTGGTAAGGGCGAATTAGGTATCTTCATCATGGGTGAAGATAGTGTGTTCCCTTGGCGGTGGAAAATTCGTGCTGCTGACTTTAATAATCTCCAAATTTTACCCCACTTATTACG
>JANPJH010000056.1:0-29506 GCA_031425415.1 Chamaesiphon sp. VAR_61_metabat_425
GACTTGCTCACTATCTCATCAAAATTGGAGATAGTGCATTAATTCGCCGATTGATTTGCCGGATAATCCCAGCCGTTGTTGAAAATTAACTAAATCTGTAAATTTTCCGCCTTGTTCTCGTTGAGCAATAATTGCCTCGGCGAGTTCTGGTTCAATCTGAGGCAACTGTGCGAGTTCACTAGCGGTTGCTTGGTTGAGCTGGACACAACGCACGGCGAGTGACTCATCATAATACTGAAAACTCAGCACCGGAGCCAGCCACTGAATCCGAGGCACGGGGATATTCAGTGCCGCCGCTAAATCGGAAATCGAATAAAAAGCCACCCCCGCCTGATTTAGAGCAACTAGTTGACGGGCTTGATGGATCGAAATTCCGGGTAAGCGCAGCCAATCATCTACACCTGCTTGATTTACATCAATTTTCACCCCTAAATCAGCCGCCACCGCAATTTCAAATGCTGATTGGAAGCGATAATAAGGGTTTTCCAGAATACGCGATCGCAAGGACATTTTAAGCAGAAACTGTACGGTACGGAAAGAATCGTGAGTCAATTTAATCAACTCCTCGTAGTTTGCGGGTATTTTCCACTAAACTGCGTGCAAATTGATCGAAGCGTTGGGCGAGTTTCTCGTCGGAAAGTGTACCTTCAGGGGTCAAGGCTTTCCAAGCCGCTCCGATGGCGATTTGTTCGGGAATCGACCAAGCATGAACCCAACGGAGAATTACGCGCAGATCGTTGAGGGCATTACTATTGCTTTGTCCACCTAAGATCGTAATAAATCCGGCGACTTTACCTGAGAGTTGTTCAAAACTCATCAAATCTAGGGCATTTTTCAGCACTCCACTCACACTGCCGTGATACTCTGGTGAGACCAAAATCAACCCATCAGCAGCTTGAAAAGCAGCTTGCAGTCGTTGGACATCAGGGTGATTTGGATATTCATCTCCGCCATTACAAAATGGCAAGTCCAGCTCTCTTAAATCCAAAATCTCTACTTCGGCACCCAAATCTTGCACCTTTTGGGCGGCGATTTTTAAAGCCATTTGGCTATAAGAATCTGCTCTTAAACTACCGGCAATTCCGACGATTTTTACCATAATTACTTAGTTGATTATTCGCTATCCCCTAAACCCGATCGAGCCATTGACGACGTTTTTGCTCGAACTCATATTCTGAGATTAAGCCATCAGCGCGGAGCTTGTCTAGTTCTCGGATTGCCTCGGCTGCACCAGTGACGGGATGAGCTATGTGTGTAGGCGCAGAGATTGTCACAATTGAGTTGAAATTGTCGTTAAAGTGAATACTATTTTGGGTGAGATACCAGACAGCTTCGATCGCCGAAGCAATATGCGGGATCGGTGTCCAAGATAATAATAAATAGATTAGACCCCAACCAGGCTGTCCTAGATAAAACTTATGAAATCCCGCAACCGGGATCGCCATTCCAGCTACAGCTAAAATGACGGCTACTTGGCGATTTTTCGGGTTGGGGCGATAGCTAGACGCTGGTGTGGTCAAGTTAAACATTAACCGATCCTCAAATACGGTAAACCGCAGTTCTCAGTGGTTAGAGACTGACTTAAGATATGAATATGCAGATTGGCGATCGTGTCTGCACTCTCAAGTTTAACCTTACTACCATTTATTGCGTCATGGGATTTTTTGATTCTGATATCATCCAACAAGAAGCTAAACAGTTGTTTGAAGATTATCAACATCTGACACAGCTAGGCGGTAGCTATGGTAAATTTGATCGAGAAGGCAAGGTGATGTTCATCGAGCGGATGGAAACCTTACTCGATCGCTACAAGATTTTTATGAAGCGGTTTGAACTCTCTGATGACTTCATGGCAAAAATGACTGTCGAGCAAATGAATACTCAGATGAGTCAATTCGGCATGACCCCCCATCAAATGTTCGACCAAATGAACATGACGCTAGAACGAATGAAGTCAGAGATTGAGAAGTAGTGAATTAGTAGAACAAATTCTATAGATCTGCGACAAAGTATCTTATGTAGGGACGTTCTTAGACAAAGTGCAACATAATATATAGTTGTGCCGCTGTACAGTGTTGCGAAAAGCGATATTCAGCAATGGAATGAGAAGTGTGTTTACGGTATAATTATGGGTGAGGTGGTGTTCGACTAAATCCACTCTCAGGAGGCAATTATATGATACGAGAAGAGGTGTATCAGGAGATTGAAGGAATGTTTGGGTTAGTTCCCAGTTTCTTCAATAGCGTTCCCGATTCGTCGTTGGAATTAGAATGGCAACTGTTCAAGCGGGTGCAATTTGATGAAGGCGCACTCCCCAATAAGTATCGCGAGTTGATTGGTCTCGCTATCGCAGCTGTTACCAAGTGCCGCTATTGCTTGCTCTATCACACTGAGCTGGCGAAGCTTAATGGTGCGACAGGGGCTGAAATTGAGGACGCTGTGCATTTTGCCAAGTCAAGCGCTGGTTGGAGTACTTACATCTCCGGAATGCAGACCAACTTCGATCAGTTCAAGGCAGAAGTATTACAAGCTTGCGACCATGTGCGTTCCATGCAAGCCAAAGGCGATTAAGGGCACGTGGCTGCGATGTTGGCGGGGTCGCTGGCGCGACCCCGCCAAAATACAACACTGTCACCTGACAATCGCTATGACGAGTTGGCTGTTTAATTTGAATCGTAATTCGGCGGCCACAAATACCACTAATGTCATATTAATAGGCGTACCTTTAACCCCTAACTCCCTGGTCGCTTATACATTGATTCAGCGGGAAAGGACACAACAGGCACGGTTTGGAGGGCTTCATTAAAGAAACTGCGCCAAATTGGTGCAGCGTAGGTACCTCCGGTGACACCTTTGCCGAGAGGAGTATAGTCATCTTTGCCAATCCACACAGAGGCGGCTAGTTGAGGTACATAGCCGACAAACCAAACATCCCGTTCGGAGGAAGTGGTGCCAGTTTTTCCGGCGGCTGGACGACCGAGATAGGCTGCTTTACCAGTACCCCCATTGATTACAGATTGGAGCGCACTATTGGTTTGAGCGGCGGCCCACTGATTGAGGACTAATTTGATTTGCGGCGTATTATCTAAAAGTACATTCCCATCACTATCAGTCACGCGGAGGACGCTGGTAGTTTCGGAGTGCCAGCCATTACTGGCAAATGTTGCAAAAGCTCCAGCCATTTCGATCGGTGTTACACCAATTGCGCCTAATGGTAAAGAGACAACAGGCTCGATCGGACTTTTAATGCCCAGTGTCCGGCAAGTTTGGATCACCTTATCCAATCCTACCTCTTTACCCATTTTCACCGCTGGCACGTTCGAGGAGACCATGATTGCATTCCGAATACTCATCGGTCCGGAGTATCCGCCCCCATAGTTACGGGGTGCATAGTAGCCACTACCATCGCGATAGCGAACGGGAGTATCGTAAACGATCGAATCAGGGGTAAATTTCCCCGTAGCGAAAGCAGTGTAGTAAACGAAGGGTTTGAAAGAAGATCCGGGCTGACGATTAGCATAAACAGCACGGTTAAAATTGCTTTTTTTATAATCCACTCCACCCACCATTGCTTTAACAAAATGAGTGCGCGGATCTACGGCAACGAGGCTGATTTGATATTTATCTCGCCCTAGTCGTTCATAGGCATTTTGAACTACTTTTTGCGCCGCGAGTTGGAATTTGTAATCGATCGTTGTTTGAATCCGCATTCCGCCTTTGCGGACAGTTTCTCGACCAAAACGCTGGTTGAGTTCATCAATTACAGCATCAGTGACGTAGGGTAATTTACTACCTTGCCAAGTTTTGATCTTGCCGATTTTAATTTTATAGTTATCCGCCATTTTTTTCTCGGCTGGGGTAATCCAGCCAAGTTCGAGCATCCGCCCTAAAACCTCTTTTTGGCGTTTTTTTGCCGCTTTCATGTTGGCAAACGGGCTGTATCTTTCCGGCGCGGCAATCAAGCCCGCCATCATCGCCCCTTCGGCGAGGTTAAGATCGGCAGCATGTTTGCCAAAATAGCTCTGGGCAGCAGTTTCTGCGCCATAGTTATTGTGACCCCAATAAACTTGATTGAGGTACATTTCCAAAATTTGGTCTTTCCGAAAAATCTGTTCGAGTCGAATTGATAACACCGCCTCGGCTAATTTTCGGGTAAATTCCCGCTTCTGAGACAAAAATAGGTTCTTGATCAACTGCATCGTGATTGTCGAACCACCTTCCTTTACGCCACCTTTTTTAAAGTTAGCAGCGAGGGCACGACCGACACCAGAGAGATTAACCCCTTGATGGTAATAAAAATGACTATCTTCGATTGCCAAGAGCGATCGCTTGAGATTGGGCGAAATCCGGTTCAGCGGGACTACTTCTCGATTAGCTTCATCATGGAGGCTGGCAAGTTCCACGCCTTTAACATCGTAGATATAGGTAGTTTCAGTTGGTGCATAACTGCGTAACACGCGGACATCTGGTAAGTTCCGGAAGCTGATTGCCAGACCCACCAAGCCTCCAGCCACCACCGAACTGGCTAGCATGGTGACACCCAACATCGTGCCCCCAGCTATTTGACCGATACCGCCGAAGAAACCGCCATTCTGCTGCTGTTGTCGATCGGTCGGTTTCGGATTTGGTTTCTTTTTTTGTAAAGCTCTAGAAGACACAGGGATCTTTCTCTCTCAATTAAGGACTAATCAATCTCATGCGCCGAGCACTACATCCGCTTGTTAGGGGAGGTTTCCTCCGCAGCGCGCATCGCAAAATTCACATTATTCTTGACATCGAAAGTTGGCAGACTAGTTCCAGCATAAGTTCGGAAATTTACTTTGGATTACAATACAATGGATTTCGATCGGGACTTGGGGCTAGAATAACCTGAGTGTGATTATAGACTAGCGATCGCCTTTGGGGTGAATTGGTAGCCAAAAATATTAAGCAATGGTTAAGCAACATGTAGTAACTATAATAAGCTTAACTGTAAATATTTTCAGATCCCCTTCAATTTTCACGATCCTATGACGAGTGTATCCGTGCCACCATTGCCTCAGTTAGATTGGTTATTTCGGGGCGTGAGTGAGATTTTCCCTCACCAGCCCAAATCTACCGATCCGGCTGAAAATTTAGCCCAGCGACTCGCTCAGACAGAGCGACCATTACGGGTGAAGCTGGGCATCGATCCAACTGGGGCAGATATCCATCTTGGTCATAGTATTCCCTTGCGAAAGCTCAGATCTTTCCAAGATGCCGGACACACTGCTATTTTAATTATCGGTGACTTTACAGCGCGGATTGGCGATCCGACAGGAAAATCTGAAGTTCGGAAACAACTTACGCCAGCACAAGTTACCCATAATGCGCTAGCTTATCTCGATCTCGTGCGGCCGATTCTTGATTTTGAGACTCCAGGTAGATTAGAAGTCCGTTACAACTCGGAATGGTTGTCTAAATTGGATCTCGGCAAAACGCTCGAATTGCTGGCAACGATGACAGTAGGACAGATGATCGCCAAAGAAGGTTTTGCCCTTCGCTACGCTCAGGAAAACCCCATCTTCCTGCACGAATTTCTCTACCCCTTGATGCAGGGCTACGATTCTGTCGCGATTCAAGCCGATGTCGAACTTGGCGGTACAGATCAAAAGTTTAATCTCGCCGTTGGGCGAGATCTGCAACGCCACTTCGGCCAAACACCCCAGTTCGGCTTGCTCATGCCAATCTTGCTGGGTACTGATGGTGTGCAAAAAATGTCTAAATCTCTCAATAATTATGTGGGGCTGGCGGAAGATGCCCTCAGTATGTACTCTAAGCTAGAGAAAACGCCCGACAACATCATCAAAGATTATTTTACGCTGTTGACTGACTTGCCACTCGTTGGCGGAGCATCTCAGGATGAGAATCGACTGCCTGAGAACCCTAGAGAAGCGCAGAAACTCCTCGCGCTAGAGGTAGTCACCCAGTACCATGGACAATTAGCAGCGGCGCAAGCACAGTCAGACTCGATCGCGTTGATTACCAAACCAGGGCAAAATGCCGGTGGCGAGAGCATTCCCGAATTTTCCCTCTCCACTGTCAATTTCCCCGTCCGGATCTTCCAACTTCTCTCGGCTAGCGGCTTATGCTCTGGTAGCAATGATGCCAAACGCCAGATTCAAGGCGGTGCGGTTAAGTTAGACGGCGAACTAATTACCGATATCGAGATTGTCTATGATGATGCCGCGCCATTGGTGGGTAAGGTGTTGCAAGTCGGTAAGAAACGATTCAAAAAGTTGGTAGATTGAATCGGAATCATCGCTAGTGAGAACTGCCCAGCCGACATCCTGTGACTACTTGTGCCAAAATTAAGGAAATAGGAAATTGCCAACCAACAGTCAAGGTCAATCCTGTATTCGAGTCTGTCAAATTTTTTCTAATTGCTACAGAAACATCGAATTATTTCGATTTGATGAAGAAACTGGAGTTATTTTTATCTTCGCTGGCGAAGAACTCCAAATCATTATTACCCCTGATGGGAAATGGAGGTTTTTAGATGCACCCGAACTTTGAAAAAATGACTACCTCTGAGCTAAGAGCTTACGCTCTAGCACATCGAGATGAGGTCGAACCCCTCAGAGAAATTTATCGCCGTCGTACTCCCGACGCAGAAGCTATCTGGTACAGACTACCCGAAACTAAAGAAGATGAAGAACAACTTCTGCAATTTCAACAAATATTGTCTGAAAAATGATCGATATTATAAAAAAATCCCTGCTCAAACTTCTACCTGTTTTGCTGTTGATTTTTGTCCAGAATGCGGGGATGATGGGTTTGGTAAGCTAAGAGTTAACTCCAATAAAAGTTATGGCACAGGAACAAGACGATTCTAGTGTGAGAATCGACAGGCTGACTCAACAATTGCGATCGGGAAATAGTTCTGAGCCGACAGAAATGTCATCTAAGGTTAGACAGTTTGCAGTGTTTTAGGCTGAGGTAAAGACCACCCTTCTGCTAAGTACGATGCAACGATCGATTCTAGAGCATCGCCACCATTTTGGGCAGCTTCCATATAAGTTTTACCATCAGAAACAGGTTGCATTGCTTTAGTAAATTCTGGTAGAAATACAACATAACAATCGTCTTCTTCCGACCATTCAATTTTCATACTATACTTCATCAGATTCATCCTCGATTGACTCCAGTTGCATTAGTGCTTCCTCAACCAATTTTTCTAAATAGCGAGGTGCATCATCGCCATCACGTCTAGCGATGGTAATAATCATTTCTAATTGTGGATGTTTCCAGTTGCTATGACTGCCTTTGCCATCGCGCATAAAAAATCCAGAGTTCTTGAGGATTTTCTTAATTTCGCGAATTTTCTTAGGCATGATAAAAATATCATTACATGCCTATTTTATCTAAAAAAGAGCACTTCAGCAGCATACCCTATCGATCGAGTTGGCGCACAAAGCTTGAGAACAAAGTCATGATGCCAGGGGTAATGCTAGCTCTATTTGCTGCTATCCTCTACCCCCAACTGCTGACTCAAATGCCAGCCAGCAAGGCACATCGTCACATTTCCGGCTACTGTCATTGCGGCTTGGAGTGTGACGAGCCATTCTAGCTGAGGCGGATTATCAAAAAAGTGCCAGGTGCAGGCACACATCGCACTTACCAATGCCGGCAACATGCCCACAGAGAGGCTGCGCCAAGCTAAATTACCACTAGCTTCGGCATACAACCAAATCAACCAAATTGCCGTCATCCACTCGATAACGCTAGAAATGTGAATAATCCAAGTAGGAATTGAAAGTGCGTGCATTAATGTTTGAGATTAGTCTTCCGTTTTCACTGCGCGAGACTCCAGCCAAAGTGGTACTACAATCCAGGCGATCGCAATAATTAATGCCAGAATCGCAAACTTACTAACCCAAGCTAGCAACTGTTCGAGCGATAATATTCGACCCACGAAAAATGCTAGCGTAACGATCGCCGATGCCCAAGTAATTGCCCCAGCTAAGTTGACAGCCAAGAATTTGCCAAAAGGCATCTCGACAACACCCGCCATCGGACTAGCAAAGATCCGAATGACGGCAATAAACCGACCGAAGAAGACTGCTTTAACCGCATTATCGCTAAATTTAGCTTTAATCTCTTCTAACTGAAACTCCTGGAGGCGGAATACCTTGCTCACACCCAGAATCAGTTTCCAACCACCATACTTACCGACGAAGTAGCCACAAATTCCGCCGATAAAGGCTCCCATTGCCGCAGCCGCTAGGACAAGCCAATAATCTAGTTCACCACTCCCAGCCAAAAAACCACCGACAATCGTGATAGTTTCACCAGGTAATGGAATTCCTAAATTTTCTAACAGAATACCTACAAAGACTGCGAGATAACCATATTGATTTGCCAGTTCCTGGATTGTCTCTACTGATAGGAATTCCATCTAGATCGGGAGTAATATAACTTTACAATTTTAATTATACGCAGAGTAAGCTCAAGAGAGGAGAATATATAGCGTTAATTCGATTACTCTTTTTTTGCACGCTCGATACCCTCACCGCCATCAAACAAAATCCTGACAAGAATTTCAGCCCCCCGATCGAGGGGCTAAAGATTTTAACCTCAACCGGAGTCGTAAATTAACTGACGATCGTTTTTATCCCCTAACGGATGTATTCTTTGAGAATGCTATTACGGTTGGGATGGCGCAGTTTGCGGAGGGCTTTGGCTTCGATTTGACGGATGCGTTCGCGAGTGACATTAAAAATTTGACCGATTTCTTCTAATGTCTTCATGCGACCATCATCTAAACCATAACGGAGGCGCAATACGTCGCGTTCGCGGGGGCTGAGTGTATCGAGAACCCCTTCTAAATCCTCACGGAGTAGGCTTTTAGCTACTTGGTCTTCGGGCATTTCGCCATCTGCTTCGATGAAGTCACCCAGTCGGGAATCTTCTTCTTTACCAATGGGTGTTTCGAGCGAGATCGGTAACTGAGCAGATTTAGCAATAAACCGGAGTTTTTCGATCGTCATCTCCATCCGCGTGGCAATTTCTTCCTCTGTGGGTTTGCGGCCCATTTCCTGGGAGAGTAATTTGGTAGTCTTTTTGATGCGGGAGATCGTTTCGTACAAGTGGACGGGGAGGCGAATCGTCCGAGATTGATCGGCGATGGCGCGGGTAATGGCTTGGCGAATCCACCAAGTGGCATAAGTGGAGAATTTATAACCTTTCTCGTGGTCGAACTTTTCCGCAGCCCGAATCAGTCCCAAACTACCTTCTTGGATCAGATCTTGGAAGGAAAGACCGCGATTCATATATTTTTTAGCGATCGATACTACCAATCGAAGATTCGATTGAACCATCTTGTCTTTGGCGCGCCGTCCCAGAAATAGACGATGACGAAACTGATTGAGTGGCATGTCTGCTACTACTGCCCACTCGCGATCGTGTGGTTCGCGCTCTAATTCATCGAGCAGCTTCTCTCGCATCCGCTCCAATTCTAGTAAATCAGCGATCTTACGGGCTAGTTCGATCTCTTCATCGGCTCGAAGTAGGCGAATTCGCCCAATTTCTTGAAGGTATAGCCGAATTGAATCTTCTGTAAATTGCTTTTTCTTGGTTTGAACGCGGCGACGGGAGGATTTCACCTTTCCAGGCTTGCCATCTTCTTCTTCGACATCAGCGTCACCGTCAGCGTCGGCAGTAAAGTCATCACTATCAGTATCTTCGTCTAATAATAGTTCTAACTCGCTATCGGAGTCTTTTTTCGTTAAGGTTGCGAGCATGTCTTTAGCCTGGGTCATGTGTGTTTCCTCTTACTCCTATCTATGACAACGAACAGTATGGGTACTATGTTTAAGCAGACAATAGGTTAGTTGTTTACATATCTTCAACAATTTGATGCGATTTGTGAGTCCATCCCCAAGCTGATATATTAATTCTTAACAGCAGGTAATTAATCATCGCCGTTGGCATAGCCTCTGCGAAGCAGAATCGCCAGTTTATCCCTCAGTACGGAAAACCCTTTTGATTGTAGCTCTTATTAAAATTTTTGCCAGTTTTGATTGTTAATTAACATATCAAATGATGCAAGCTTCACTCTCATGAGTGAAGTTCCCCCAATGACTATCAAGCTGGTGTTTCCAGCCTAAAATCCACATCTGGCGAAATTCGCTAGATGAGTGTGGAACATAGCCCTATCGATCGCGCCTTAACGACAAATAAGTTGCTTGGCTAACCGTTACCTAATAACATCAAGAGTGGATTGAGACGGGTCTCCCATGTCAGTTTTGAATGACTGTTTCTGCTCATGTGGTTAGCTAGCAATCTGACCTCAATCGATCGGCAGCGAGGTTTAATATTTACTAACAGTTGACTCTAGTGTAGATATTTTGGTGTCCGATCGGCGATAATAACGCTTTCCTGACGTAGGAACGAAGACACATTTCTATCAATAGACAGTCAGTTTAGTTACAAAAACTTTGCTAGCAAGTTACATGAATTTAGCAGTGAGCAATATATTTATCACTCTCGATCCATAGTCTAACTGTTTAGTTTGGCTTTGCCCACCCAATTTCACGTCACAATTGTGCGTTAATTTGCTGAAGTTTTAAGCTGACAGAGAATTATTTAAATTTTTTAGTGCTTTTGTTCTAATTATTGTCGATTTTCTAGCCCTTCATACCGAATTCGCGAACCCGACCACAGTAGTTTTTCGCGGAGGGTTTGATAGTATGAATGGTTATCCCGGAGAATAATAAACTGTGTTCGACAGTCGGCCATCCGCACATCAACTTTTTGTCCCGGCCAAATTGAAGTGGCTAAGACACCATCCATCCACAGTTTAGTATTAAGTTCGTAATCACCCAATGGCCAAACACTAACAGTTGCAGCAGGGGGAATCACAATCGGCCGACTAGAAAGGCTGAGGGGACAAATCGGGGCAATAGTAATTGCCGCCATCCCAGGATGGACGATCGGGCCATTTGCCGACAAATTGTAGCAGGTAGAACCTGTTGGTGTCGAAACAAGCATCCCATCACCTTGATACCTATCGATGATTTCACCGTCGATTTCCAATTCGAGGATCGAGGTTAACATGCGATCGGCCGCAGCCGGCTTGATACACATATCATTGAGGGCGAGGAACTTGTCACTAACCGGTTCGGTTGGCCGCTGCCCATCGTAAATGTGTGCCTGGAGCATCATCCGCCGCTCGATCGCGTATCGATCGTTCAATAACCGATCCCATACTGTCTCGCCTTCTGGTTCAGTATTAAATAGCTCTAATGGTTCGGTCAAAAACCCCAGATGTCCGCCCACATTAACAGCTAGAATCGGCGTGCCATTGACTGATAGCTGACGTGCTGCGCCCAGTGCAGTGCCATCCCCGCCTAAAACGATCGCTAGATCGATCGGTTTGCTAGTAGATGCCAAAAAAACGGGATAGGGATTATCTTTCGCCCCACTCGGCCCGATCATCACGTCACAACCCCTCTGTTCGAGTTGTTTGACACATTTTTCAGCGAGGTTTCGGCTTCCGCTATCTCCAGCTTTATGGACGATGATGACGTTTTGAAGTTGCACGTTAGATTTTGGGTGAGGAGATACTATTGGTGTCCGAGCAAGTCGTCATAATTAATCTCGATTAACGAGTGATGTGTAAATAAGTCGCATAGCTGCATGGATTACCCTTTTGGGACAAAAGCGTCCCAAAACAAGGCAAAGCCTAAAACACCTATATCTTTAATGCAAGAAGTGACGAATACCGGTAAATATCATCACAATACCTAGCTCATTCGCGGCAGAGATCGAGTCATTGTCTCGCATACTACCACCCGGTTGGACGATCGCTGTAATTCCGGCTGCGGCAGCAGTTCGCACGGAGTCATCGAAGGGGAAGAAGCCGTCGCTGGCGAGAGTTGCTCCTTGGGCGGCAATTCCAGCTTGTTCGAGGGCAATTTTTGCCGAACCGACGCGGTTCATTTGTCCGGCACCTACGCCAATGGTAGCGAGATTTTTGGTGACGACGATCGCGTTGGATTTGACGTGTTTACAAACTTTCCAGGCGAATAACAATTCTTGTAATTGAGCATCTGTTGGTTGTGTGGTCGTGACGACTTTCCAGTTTGTGGTAGCTTCGACTTCTTCATCGGCAGTTTGGACTAATATACCACCAGCGATAATTTTGACATTATCCTTTGTACCTGTGGCTAGATCTGCCAGCGTGAGGACGCGAAGATTCTTTTTGGTGGCGAAGATTGCGGCAGCTTCGGGAGTACATTCGGGGGCGACGATACATTCAAGGAAGGTTTTACTCATTGATGTGGCTGTATCCGCGTCTAAAGGCCGATTGACAGCGACAATTCCGCCAAAGGCTGAGGTCGAATCCGCATTGTATGCGCGATCGTAAGCAGCGAGTAAAGTATCGCCCAAGGCTGTACCGCAGGGATTATTATGTTTGATAATCGTTGCTGCGGGAGTATCGCTAAACTCGTTAATAATTCGGCGTGCGGCTTCTAAATCTACGAGGTTGTTATAACTTAGTTCTTTGCCTTGTAATATGCTGGCAGTTGCCCAGCCAGTTGGGGTGGTGCCTGTTTGATACCATGCGGCTGGTTGATGGGGATTTTCGCCGTAGCGGAGCGATTGGAGTGGCTGCCCAGATAGTTGATAATTTGCCGTAGAACCTGCTTGAGCAGATAAATAGCCAGCAATCGCGGTATCGTAAGTCGCCGTATGTTGGAAGGTTTCTAAGGCTCTGGCTTGGCGAAATTTGATCGAGGCTTGGCCATGATTTTGGGTTAGTTCTGCCAGATAATCATCATAGCGATCGGGGTTAGATAATACTGTCAGGTGCGCGAAATTTTTAGCTGAGGCGCGGAGCATGGCTGGGCCACCAATATCGATTTGTTCGATCGCGTCTGCTAGACTGACTCCAGGTTTGGCAATAGTCGCAGCGAAGGGATATAAATTAACCACAACAAGATCGATCGGTCGAATCTGCTGTTGTTCGAGATCTACTAAGTCTTCGGGCACATCCCGCCGAGCTAAAATCCCGCCATGAATCTTGGGATGCAGAGTTTTCACCCGCCCGCCTAAAATTTCTGGTGCCCCAGTATATTCAGCCACCTTCATCACGGGAATTCCCGCAGCTTTCAGAGCTTGAGCGGTACCTCCACTGCTAACAATCTCGAAGTCAAATTTTTCTACTAGTTGACGGGCAAAATCAATTAACCCTGTCTTGTCAGATACACTCAGCAGTGCTAAACGAACCATATAAATTAATGAATTGTACGTGATGAATTATGAATGAAGCGATCGGGTCTAGACTAATTATTTCAATACTCGCGCTCTTGGGATACCCGTGGTGATTTGAATATCTATTTCAGCTTCTAGTCTTAAACCTAACTCGGCGATCTTATCAGATGATTGGCCTAAACGATTGGCTCCAGCATCTACCAGGATGTTATCGAGATGAATCGATCTGATTTGTTCGGCTGGAAGAAAACCGCGACCTGCTGATACTCGATCGACATAGTTGGTAATAGTAATCTGAGTAATAATCCCTCCCATAATTTAACGGCAGGTTTCCTAACAATTATACCAGCCGTAATTTATTAGCAATAGTTTTAAACAAGGATTTAACCTGCCAAAAACTTCGCCAACGCTATTAACTTATCCCAGGCAGCACCGCTACTTAAGACCATTTTGGCCATCTCTACCCCCTGTTGATGTGCGCCTAATGGCACGAGATTCGCTACTTGTAAAGCCAAACTCGCATTAAGAGCCACAGCATCTCGTTGCGCCACAGTTCCCTTCCCCTGGAGAATCGCCGTCAAAATCGCGGCATTTTCTGCCACATCACCACCCTTGAGCGCGGTAATCGGTGCCGGAATCACACCCAATTCATGCGGATTGATACTGGTGAGTTTTACCTCTCCATTGGTTAAGATTGCTAAATCTGTCACATCACCCAAACCCGCCTCATCTAGACGTTCGCGTCCGTGTAACACGATTGCTTGTTGGGTACCTAATATACCCAATGCTTCGGCAATCGTTTGGAGTAAATGTGGGGTAAATACCCCAATAATCTGTCCGGTTGGTCGAAGCGGGTTGACAAGTGGTCCCAGCAGATTAAACACCGTCCGAATTTTTAATTCTTGTCTGATTGGCGCAACCGCCTTCATGGCTGGATGCCAACCAGGGGCGAACAAAAAGGTGATCCCGACTGGATCTAGAGCCGCAGCTACCCGCTCCGCTGGAGCTGTTAATTGAATGCCCAAAGCTTCTAATACGTCTGCCGAACCCACTCGACTAGATGCCGACCTATTGCCATGTTTGGCTACTTTCACCCCTGCTGCGGCGGCGACAAATGCCACTGCGGTCGAGATATTAAAGGTGGAAGCACCATCCCCACCAGTTCCACAAGTATCGATGACTGGACTAGGATGGTTGATGGGCGTGGCTTGCAATAGCAGGGCCATCCCTGCTAACTCAGCGGCGGTGACTTGTTTGGTTTCCAGTGCCACTAAAATCGCGCCAGATAGGGCGGGGGCAATTTCACCTTGCAGCCACCCTTGCATCAGCATTGTCGCTTGGGATTGGGTTAAAGACTGCTTATCTAGGAGTTGTTGGAGCAGTTGCGACCAAGTTATGGAAGAGAGAAGACTCATGAGCGGTGACGGTGCGATCGATAGATTAGGATCTTATCATCTCGAACCGATCGCCTCACTCGATTTGTTGGTCTAACATCGGCTGTCCCGAATCGATTAATTTCACCGAATACCGAACCAGACATCCTGGTGGAATCGATTGAGATATTGTTTAAATCTAACTGAATGGATCGAGAGATAAGCTAAGCTCATCTCTCGATTTTTGCGGATACCCCGTTGCTGTAAGGAGCTAGTACTATGCGGCACAAGTTTAACAACTATTCTGATCTTCCCAACTCCCAACTCTTCCCGAAATAGTACTAGAACTTACGCTGCTCAGTGCTAGTTAACTGTTAATTCCAACAGCGCGGGATGAGCGTTAGTACCAGAGAGGATGACTTCCATGTCATCGGGCAAGTTAGTGAGAAAATTAGTAGCAGCTTCAATGGTAATCAAGCCTAATTCGATCGCGAAACTCAAGTCATCTAAGATTACTAGCGAATACTCACCTGACTTAGCAATAATTTGAACGTGCTTCCACAATTGTTGAAAGTTGTGTAACTCCAAATCATTGAGATCTGGGATCGAGATATTCCGAATCAAATTACACCGAATCCAATCTAAGTTTTGCGCGAGATTAATTACTCGATCGTGACCTTGACGAATCCCCCCTTTCAGCAGTTGGACGACTAGAACATGCTGACCTGTACTGGCAATCTTCAGCGCATTAGCGATAATCTGATTACAAAACTGGTCTGTGGGCGTGTTGACAATCGTAATTTGTCTGTGGTGCGTGGTAGAGCGATCTTGGAGCGAAGCATTACTCATAATCGACGGATGTTTTGGATAACTATTCAGTTGTGCAATCATATTCAACGTAAAATGAACCAAATTTCGTTCGAGAAGTTTGCCCCAGTGGGTCAGAACGTCAGCAGCGATTCTTCGCCAACACAATAATATGTGCTGACAAATTGCGTCCGCTTATTTGTCCAGACTAGACAATATATAGCGTTTTATTTGAGCGTTCATCCAGTGAAACACTAAATATGGAATCAGTCAAGTCATGTTTTGCTAATCCACAGTTCCAGAGCTGGCTGAATCTGGTGGGGTAAATCTCGATGATTGGCTCTACCTCTCAGCAGTCGGAAATCTTCGATAATTCATAATTCGTAATTCAACTACTCATGAATTGCAGGTAATCCGGTAATTGAGTAGTTTCATCGTAAATTGCAGTGCTGAGTTGTTGCTGAGTAAGTCCGACGACTTTGCGGAGATCGGTATTCACCAGGTTAGCTTGTTGGAGATTAGCACCTTTGAGATTTGAGCCTTCGAGATTTGAGCCTTCGAGATTTGCCTCAGTCAGATTGGCTCCAGCAAGATTTGCCTTCCACAGATAAGCACCTTCGAGATCGGCTTTCCACAGACTCGCTTCGCTGAGATTAGCCCGTCCCAAGAAAGCCCCAACTAATTTAGCTTGCCATAATTGAGCTTCGCGGAGATTAACTTTCCAGAGGTCTGCCCCCCATAACTCTACCCCATTCAGGTCAGCAGCGCGGAGATTACTTTCTCTCAGTTCGATCGCCCGATCTCGCCTGTCTCTGCTGGCATCCCGACGGGTTAAAACAGTCATTACCGCTTGGATATCAGTGGGAATTCGGGGTAGGCGTTGGAGCTGATTCGGCTCTTTGAGTGCGGCTGGACTTGGGAGTAAGTTTTGACTTTGTTCTTTCTCCTGAGCCGAATGTTCGCGCACAAAGGCGGTGAGGACTTCGATTGTCATCCAGTGTTCTTCCGCAGACTCCTGTGCCAGCCGTTCGAGGGTATAAATGCCACCCAGTCGGACTTCCATCTTGTTGCTGGCGAGATGGGAAATTGCTTGACTGAACCGATTCGTAATCAGATTCTCATTGGCATTCTGAAATTGTGCTTCCGTCCGGCTTAAATGTTGCCAGCCAGTGTAAACCAGCCCGCCCAGGATTGTCGCACCAATACCCTGAAATAATAAGTTGTAGATCGCATTCTGCGTATTGATCCGATCGCGATCGAGACTAATTTGTTCTTTTTCGAGGCCAATGCGATCTGCTGGCGTGATACTCTTGGTAGGAATTTTTTCAATATGCTGTTGAAGTTGACGAATTTTCCACTCTAAGTGTCTAACGCTAGCTTGTTGCGCCAGCCAGACAGCACCAATCATTAGACTACTCAGCAGAATGAGTAAGGGTAATCTCGAACTGGGCGAATTTCGGAGTTGGTGCGAGTGGAATGACTCGTCATTTCGCGAGGAATTGAACTGATTCATCTGTTGGGGTTGGCTCATAAACTTACGAGCGGGCTACTATTTCGCTGGGGGTTTTATAGTCGCGCCAATACTTTAGCTTCAGCTTGGGGGGATTGAAGGCGGTGGAAACAACTGATAGGATGTGTGTTCTGTCCCCGATCGTACCCCAATATTGTAACGATCGATAATAAATTTTGATACTAGTCCACCAAGGACGATAGACCGGCTAAACTTGAAACAGTTTTCTACTAAAAATTGTAATGCAATCGATCTTTACCGTTCCCGATCTGGCTTGTGGTGCTTGTGCCGATAAGATCGGTCAAGCAATTCACTTAGTCGATCCACAAGCGACGATTTCTGCCGATCCGCAGACTAAACAAGTCCAGATTAACAGCGATTTATCCGCAACTACGCTAGAGTCCACAATTGTTGCGGCTGGCTACACTGTCAGTAAATGATCGCCCTGACGAGAATCAGGTCGAAACAGATTGCGACCATTGCATCAAATCTAAACTAGGCATCTCAACGATTGAAATATATGGAACGCCTCGGCTTAAAATTGGGCGGCATGAGTGGTGCGGATTGTGCTGCTAAGGTCGCCGCCATAATTACCGATGTACCTGGCGTAATTAAATCAAATGTAAATTTTGACTTAGAGCAGGCAACAATTGACTACAATCGACAGCAAACTAATCCTGCGGAGATCGTTCAGGCGGTGAGAACGGCTGGATATCAAGCGATTTCGTTGGCAGAGCCGCTCATCCAGAGCATCGAACCGATGGTACCACTACCAGAGCGCGTCGAGGCAGAGGATATCGATCTTAAATTGTTGGTGGCGATCGTTTGTACGCTGCTGGTAGTTTTCGGTATGTTGCCAGGGATACTCGATCGCGAAATTAGTTGGATTCCCGACTGGCTGAGCGATCCGCTCGGTCAATTAATCCTCACTACACCCGTCCAACTCTGGTGCGGACAATCGGTTCTCATTGGTGCCTGGAATGCCGCTAGACAGCTTCGATTTGGTCTGAATATGCTAATCGTCCTGAGTACAGGTACAGCCTACTTGTATTCCCTTTTCGGTACATTTGCACCTCAAGCGATCGGGATACCCCAGAACTCTCACCCACATTTATATTATCAAATCTCGGCGGTCGGGATTACGCTGCTGCTGGTGGGAATTCAGGTGGAGCAGAATGCCATAGGCAAGACAGTCAGCTCAATTGCCAAACTCGCCCAGCTCCAACCGCAAGTAGCCAGAATACTTGAGGGCGGCGCAGAAATCACCCGTCCCGCAGAGCAGGTTCAGCTTAACCAAGTCGTAGCCGTCCATCCCGGTGAGTATATTCCGGTAGAGGGGACAATTATTGCCGGAGAATCGATGGTGGATGAGTCGATGGTGACGGGGAAAAGCCAACCCGTCATAAAACAAATCGGCGATGACGCAATCGGTGCAACGCTTAATTATACCGGTAGCCTGAATATCGAAGTTTCTAGGGTGGGCACTGATACATTGCTGGCGCAGATGATGAAATTAGTTGCCCAAGCGCAAGTAACTAAAGCACCGATTTACAGGTTTACCGAGCGCGTGGCTAGATCTTTTGTGCCGATCGCAATCTTAATTGTTAGCAGCACTAGTTTAGCCTGGTTAATATTGGCGGGCGATCGCTCGATGGCTTTAATTACCGGAGTGAGTGTATCGATCCTGGCTTATCCCTGTGCCGTTGGGTTAGCGACACCGACGGCGATAATGGTGGGAACTGCGAAGGGAGCAGAACAGGGAATTTTGATTAAGAATGGCGCGAGTTTAGAGTTACTCGATCGCGTCAAGACGATTGTCTTTGATAAGACAGGTACCCTGACAATTGGGCAACTCGTAGTTACTGATTTCATTCCCGTGGTGGATACTTATCACGGCGATGAATTGAGTATTCTGCAATTAGCGGCTTCAGTTGAATATCCATCGGCACATCCCCTGGCTAATGCAATTGTAGATTATGCCACGTCCAAAAATTTATCGGTAATGCCAGTCACTGAATTTCAAGCAATTGTTGGTAGTGGCGTAGAGGGAGTGGTGGATGGCAAATTAGTCCAAGTTGGCTCAAGCGAATGGATTGCCACACTCGTCATCAATGGCGTGATGCAGATTGCCAATCAGCAGATTTTGACTAGCTACGAACGACAGTGGGAAACCGAGGGTAAAACCGTAGTTTGGCTGGCGATCGATGGTGAGATTGCTGGCATAATTGGAATTACTGATGAAATTAAACCTAGAGCGATCGAGACGATTACCAGATTAAAACAACTGGGATTGGAAGTAATTTTACTCACTGGCGATAATTGGGCTAATGCTCAGAGATTAGCTCGGCGAGTGGGAATCGATCGAGTATTTGCCCAGGTTCAGCCCCAAGGCAAAGCTGAATTGATTCAGTCATTACAAGCAACGATGGTGGGTAAACATCGATCTATTGTCGCGATGGTGGGAGATGGGCTTAATGATGCTCCAGCTTTAGCTCAAGCGGATGTGGGGATTGCTATGGGTGAAGGTCATGAAATCGCGATCTCCGCTAGTGATATCACAATTGTTTCGCCTAGCTTACAAGCAATTATCACCGCGATCGAACTCAGCCGAGCAACATTAACTAACGTCCACCAAAATCTATTGCTTGCCTTTATTTTTAATCTAATTAGTATCCCGATCGCCGCAGGTCTATTCTATCCTGTCTGGGGCTGGTTGCTGACTCCACTCCTCGCCACAGGCGCAATGGGATTGAGTTCGTTATTAGTGGTCGCTAATGCCTTACGCTTAAATAAATTTCGACCCACATCTCGATCTTAACAGTCTACCGATCTCCAGCTACTAGCTACTATCGCCTCATGATGAATTTTACTGAAATTACTGTAAGTGAATTAGCCACTAAGCTAGCGGATAATATGACCCCATACCAATTTGTAGATGTGCGAGAACCGCAGGAATTGGCACTGGTTAAACTACCGAGATTTATCAATTTGCCGTTGAGCGAACATGCTCAGTGGTCGCCAGAAATTTATACCCGATTGGATCGAGATACTGAAACTTTTGTTTTATGCCATCATGGGATGCGATCGGCTCAAATGTGTCAATGGTTGATCTCTCAAGGATATACCCAAGTCAGCAATATTATTGGTGGTATCGATGCTTATAGTTATCATGTAGATCCCAGCTTGCCAAAATACTAAGCATAGGTTAGCGCGTATGTCTTTCGATTTAAATAAACGTCATCAACAGATTTTGTGGGCAACTATCCGCCAGTATATTGCCACTGCTGAACCTGTTGGCTCGAAGACTTTAGTAGATGGCTACAACTTAAATATTAGTCCAGCCACAATTCGGAGTGGATTTACAACCTTAGAAAAGGCTGGATTGTTATACCAACCCCACACTTCAGCAGGGAGAATTCCATCTGACGCTGGTTATCGTTTATATGTCGATCGATTAATGCAGCCGCTACCCGATATCAATCGCCAAGTTGAGGAATTATTAAGTGATAAACTCGATTGGGATGGGTGGAGTTTAGAATCCGTTTTACGGAGTGCTGCGGAAGTATTAGCAACACTCAGCGGCTATATTACGATGATTACGCTACCCCAAACCCATCATTCAACGATCAAGCATATTCAATTTGTACAAGTTGAAGCTACCAAAGTGATGCTGATTGTGGTGCTTGATTCTTATCAAACTCAATCGATCTTGATGCAGTTACCACAAGTAGAATTAGAGCCACTCGATCGAGAAAATCTCGATCGAGAATTACAAGTTTTGTCAAATTTTCTCAACAGTAAATTGTGCGGAAGATCGCTATTAGAAATTTCGACTCTAGATTGGAGCGAACTTGGTCGCGAATTTCAGCACTATATAAATCTAGTGAGTAACCTACTTGCCGATTTATCCAAACAATCTAAACCTCTGCACTCATCACAAATCATGATTAGGGGAATTTCGGAAGTTTTGCGTCAACCTGAATTTTCGGAATTACAGCAAATCAAAACATTACTACACTTATTAGAATCAGAGCAAGATCGAGTTTGGCAACTAATCTTCGATCCACACAAAATTGAACTCGATCCATCAGTCAATAGATCTAAAGATCTCCAGCCAGAAATTAGGATTAGGATTGGTACTGAAAATCCCCTCGAACCAATGCAAACTTGTACGCTGATCTCGACCACCTATCATCAAGATTCAATTCCAGTCGGGAGTGTGGGGCTGCTGGGGCCGAAGCGAATGCTCTATGAAAATGCGATCGCTTTAGTTCAGTCTGCGGCTGATTATATTTCAGATGCAATTAGTCATGATTAGGAGATAGGAAATGATGGTGAACAAGATTATATTTGGGTTATTATGGTTGGGATTTGTGGGCTATGCATTTTTCTTAGCACCACCAGATCGGGCAGATAATTTACAAATAATTATCGATCTCTCAACGGGGAAATGGGCGGGGATTAATCCGTTAGTTGTTTCACTATTTAATCTGATGGGCATATTACCAATGGTTTATGCTGCGCTGATGTTAATTGATGGTAAAACGCAGCAGCTTTCGGCTGGTTTATTTAGTGCCGCATCTTTTGCGGTGGGGGCGTTTGCAATTTTACCTTATCTTGCCTTACGCGAACCCAACTCAAAACCGATCGGCGAACGCAATGGTATAATTAGGCTTGTTGATTCCCGTTGGTTGGGTCTAACCCTCTCGATCGGGACGCTCATCTTACTTGGATATGGCATCACTCAAGGTGACTGGGCAGACTTCATTCAACAATGGCGTAATAGTCGGTTTATTCATGTAACGAGTCTGGATTTTTGCTTGTTAATCCTACTATTGCCTGTATTAATCATGGATGACATTCATCGCCGCAGTTTCACTAATCCTCAATTGGTTAAGCTATTATCCCTGATTCCTTTATTTGGTGGATTAATCTATCTTTGCATTCGACCTAGTTTGGCTGACTCAGATCGAAATTCGATCCCAAAATTAAGCTAGCTTTTAGCACCTAGCTTCTAAACTATCAACTATCACTAGCTCCTATTCTCTAATGATCAAAATCGCCGTTGTAGACTACGATACAGGAAATTTACATTCTGTTTGCAAGGCATTAAAACAAGCTGGTGCTGAACCATTAATTACCCACGCACCGTCAGAATTAGCTGCGGCGGATGCGGTGATCCTCCCAGGCGTTGGTGCATTCGATCCCGCAGTTCAAAGAATTCGCGATCGAGACTTGGAACAACCACTCAAAGATATTATTGCCAGTGGTAAGCCCTTTTTAGGCATTTGTGTCGGGTTACAACTTTTATTCGATCGATCTGATGAGGGGCAAGAACCTGGATTAGGCATTATTCCTGGTACCGTCCGCAAATTCCAGCCAGAACCAGGTTTAACCATTCCCCAAATGGGTTGGAATCAACTCCACTTTACCCAGCCCAACTGTCCGTTATGGGGGCAAATAGACCCCGCTGCGTGGGTTTATTTCGTTCACTCTTACTATGTCGATCCGATCGAGCCAATTCAAGCAGCAACTGTCACCCACGGTACTCAGACTGTCACCGCCGCGATCGCCCAGAATAACGTGATGGCATTACAATTCCATCCAGAAAAATCATCAACTACGGGCTTACGCATCCTGTCTAATTTTGTGCAGATGTTGGATAAAAACTAGGGAATCGATGCGCTGTAGAAACAATCAGCCCCTCACAGCGCATCAAAACATGACTATTCCTCAGCTCTGATTCCGGTGAAATATTCAGGCTCATTGCCAGGAATCCACTTAATATTACAGCCAATACTGGGGCGTTGATTGGGATCTACATCTTGCTGGGCTAGTAATGATTCGATCGCCTGCCGCAAATCTTGTCCCGTCACTGGTTTACCATTAGAAGGACGACTATCATCCAACTGTCCGCGATAAGCTAGGTGTCGATCGCGATTGAAGAGGAAGAAATCAGGCGTACAAGCTGCGGTGTAAGCTTTGGCGACTACCTGAGTCGGATCGCAACAAACCGAAAAGTTAAACGGGGCACTGTGAGCTAGAGCCACCAAATGTTCGGGCGCATCATCGGGGTATTTCTCAATATCATTAGGACTGATTGCGACGATCCCTAAACCTCTGGGTATATAGTCTTGCCCAATTTCAGCTAATTGGCTCTGAACATGCTTGACAAACGGACAATGAACAGAAATGAACATGACTAGCAATGCTTGTTTATCGGCAAAGCTAGCTAGCGAAATCGATGCGCCGCTAACTACATCAGTCAGCTCAAAGTCTGGCGCACTCACGCCCAAAGCCAACATCGTCGATGCTGTACGTACCATAATTATAATTTGCCCCTTTTTACAGAGTCGCACAACCTAGAAACATTTCTGTCATGCAACAAATAGTCAACGCTTATCAGCGTAGCAGTAGATTCGACCAACTGTGATTGGTTGGTGTTTAAATCCCTCAATCAACAATATTCCCTATTCTCTATCCACTCATTATTCAAGCCGCCATCGGCGTTTCACCCTGATGTTTGAGCATGTAGAGTGGTACTAGAGATTGGAGTAATCCAGTTGCGGCTTTACCATATTCCTCAACTTCGATCAGTTGCTCGACGGCATAAGTAATGCTTTCTTCAAGATCTTCGATCGTTGGATAAGTTTTCATCACCTCTAACAGCAAGTCGTCGAGATGATATTCCCGCATCGTCGCGGCTGATTGACTGCCAAAGTTGAAGTGAGGACGCAACATTACCAACAAAATAATTTTCGCGCGGAGAGGGTTAGTGTAGCTCATCACATTCTGCCGCAACACAAAGGGATCGTAATCGGGAACTTCAATTCGGTCGAGTGGAATCTCATCCGGCACTTCTGGCGCACAATAGGTCTCATAGGCAGATTCATCTACATTATAATCTACCGGAATTTGCTCTTCAAATTGTTGAGTGGGTGCTGGAGTATAGGCACGTTCGAGTGCGGAGGGAATATCCTGGCTGGTATATGCTTGAGTGGGTGTTGGAGTATAGGCTCGTTCGATCGATGAGGGAATATCCTGACTGGTATATGCTTGAGTAGGTGCGGGAGTATAGGCTCGTTCGAGTGCAGAGGGAATATCCTGGCTAGTATATGCTTGAGTGGGTGCTGGAGTGTAGGCTCGTTCGATCGACGAGGGAATATCTTGACTGGTATATGCTTGGGTGGTTACAGGAGTCGGAGTAGGTATTTGGGCTGCGGGAGGGCGTGCTGGCGATTTGTTAGCATGTTCCTGATGAAACTCCGGATATAGTTGCCCGATCGCGAGATAAATTACTTTAGCAATATCAATATACTGTTTGGGCTTATTAACTGTTTTGATCAGTTTTTGTAATAAGATTTTCAGTTTGTCAAGTGTGTCATGCTCTCTGACTATCTGCTCGATTAAATACTGGGAGTTAATCGAATTTAGATAGTCAGCATCTTTCTCCCATCGGTTGGTACACAGACAATACAGCATTTTTTTAATGCGGATCGCTTCTCGATGGTTATTTAGGTAGTTAACGACTTGCTGAAGTAAGTTTACGTCATTAATCCTCATGAAGTTGACCAGCTTTATATCTAAATTTTAATTAAAGGATAGCGAAGCTAATCCGAACGGACAGCAAAGCTATTGTCACAACTTCCAATATTGTTCCCTGTTAAGACAGCTCTCTAACTACTCGATCGAATTTAGTGGCTAGAAAATCAGCTTGATACAAGCAAAGGCGACCCAGTGGGTCGCCTTTGGTTACTTGACAAATTAGATTTTCGCTTATCTATGCCTTAGTTTGAGCAACTTTGGCTAAATTACCGCGATCAATCCGAATCTCGACAGCTTTGTCTTCTCCACCCGCCATCGAGCGAGTGACTTCACCTAATACCAGCGGCTCAGATAAACCTGGATGAGGATGGATCACAGTTCTGGCGCGAATTTTGAGTTGTCTATCGGCTTGACCAGATCGACCATAAGCGTAGAGATCGGCAGAGGCTTGGCGTAAAGTCGCCTCTAAGCCTGTCTCACTAATTGGTGTCTTGACCGCAATTGTTGCTCGATCGCTACCGTTATCGTAAATTAATGAATAATGTAGCGCGCCAGGAATCGTCGTATGGACAATCGGCACCAGACTTAGGGCAAATAAGCCGCCAGTCAGCACCCCCATAAATCCCGTTGCTCCTACCAAGCGGAAGCGAAACGACCACTTCAGGACTAGCGCAAGGACGGTGAGCGCGGCAAAAGCTAGCGTAGCAATTCCCGACCATTGGCAATATTTAAAAAATTCAGCAGTTGTAATCACTATTCACCTTCATTGCTAATAAAATCGGCAACTTTTGCCTCTCCACTCATTTGCAGTGCAGCTTTGAGCGTATGCCAGCCGAGGTTTGCACATTTGATTCGGACTGGAAACTGCGCCACTCCCTGCATCACATTAAGTTTGCGATTTTCTTTGGGAAATTCCGCTTCGCCTTTCATCATCCCTTGAAAAACGCGGACGAGATCCATTGCCTCTTCGATCGTTTTTCCGGGTAAAGCTCCCGCCATCAAATCGACCGAAGCCATGGCAATCGCACAGCCTTCGCCTTCAAATTTGACATCAGCGATGCGTTCTCCACTGGGGTCTAACTGGACGGTTAGTTCGATCGTATCGCCACAAGATGGATTATGCCCCTTCTGATAGCGATCAGCTGGATTAGTTTTCCCGCGATGTTTCGGCTTTTTGTAGTGTTCGAGGATGACCTGTTGATATAGGTCTCGCAAGTTACTCGTATTCATAGAAGTTTAGGCAAACCGATCGACGACCAAGCATCTATTATCCTCGATCGCTACCTCAGTAGCTAGGGGCAGGATGGCGTGAGTCATCGGGTGACACTGTGGTTGGGTTCCCCACAAACTCGGAAGAACCAAAATGCTGAACCTTTAGCAGTATTTCGGCTGAAGTCTTAGCTGTCGATCTCCATCAAATTAGTGAACTATTCCCAATCGGTTTCTGCTGAGGTTAAATTTGGTTCAGCGCGGTTGAACGAGTGAGTTTGGCTGCTTAATCTAACTCATGTAATCAGTTGCTATGACAGAAGCTCTATTAACGCCCCTAAATAGTTTCGCCAACCCTAGTTCGACAACCGCTGCTTTTGTAATCGAACCCATTATCCCATCTCTATCGATCGGCACAGCCGCCCAGAGAGAATTGTTCGATCCCTTGTCCGCTACGCCGATTCAACCGAATAATAACGCGCAAGTCTTTCAGCCACTAACTCAGGGAGCTTCGGGATTACGTTTAGAAGATCTCACTTCTGTATATACTCCACCCAAACAAGTCTCTCAACTGCTCAATCCAGGATCGGACTGGGCAGATCTCCAGATTTCTAAGATTTCTAGCCAGAATGTCGATCCGTTAATCGGTGCGGCGAAAAACAGCCCCCTAGTAGCTGAATGGGGTCGGGTCAAACACCGAGATACAATTGCTCCTCAAGTAAAAATAGGATTAGTTAACGACACCGGTAGTAGTAATAACGATCGATTAACCCGTAATCCCTCAATTCAAGGTACTGTCAAGGATGATAGTCGGATTAATCGTCTGGAAGCTCAATTATATGTAGATGGTGTAAAGGGTGGAAATTCCTACAATATCTCATCAGAGTTAGGGCGGAATGGTAAGTTTTCGCTCGATCGAGCCGATATTCAACGGATTAATGGCGGTAATACACTTGCTGATGGTCAACACACCATCAAAATTCTCGCTACAGACATTTTTGGGAATAAATCTGCAACTAGTTTTGATTTTACCCTCGACACTACTGCCCCGACTAAACCCACCCTCGCCCTGGATGTAGCTTCTGATTCTGGCACTATTGGAGACAATCGAACTAATCAGAATGCCGTCACCTTGACTGGCAAAGCTGAAGCTAACACCCAAATCAAAATCTCGCAAAATAGCTCTAAAACCGGATTTAGTGCCCCTACTTACACTGTTAATACCGATGCTAGTGGTAACTATCAACTTGCCGGTATTCATCTAGCTCAAGGCATTAATAGCTTTACCATTCAAAATCGGGATCTGGCTGGCAATACTAGCACCAATACTCAAGACATCCGGCTGATCGCCAAAGATGACGCGGTGATTACTTGGAATCAAATCATGCTCAATGCGATCGCTGTTGGCAAAACTGCCCCACCAGTCGCTTCACGAGCAATGGCGATGGTTCAAACCGCCATCTTTGATGCGGTGAATAATATTGTCCATAAATATCAAAATTACGCCATTACTGAGACTGTGCCAGTAGCGGAGAATCCTACCGCCACCGCCATTAAAGCTGAAGCCGCAGCCGTCCAAGCTGCTTATACCGTCCTAACCACCCTCTTCGCCAGTCAGAAATCAACTTTTGATGCTGCTCTGACTACATCCTTAGCAACGATTGCCGATGGACAAGCCAAAACCGATGGGCTGGCATTTGGTAAAAGTATTGCCGACAAAGTAATTGCCGCCCGTGCTAATGATGGTTCGGCAACCAAAGTTGCCTATACTCCTGGTACAAATCCCGGCGATTGGCAGCCAACCGCGATCGTCACTAATCCAGATGGTACTACTAGTCCCGCGACCGCCGTGTTACCACAATGGGGTAATGTCACCACCTTTGGCATTCCTCAAGCTGATGTGATTAATAACCGACCTGCGCCACCACCAGCTTTGACTAGCGAACAGTATGCCACTGAATTTAATCAAGTCAAAGATCTAGGTGCCGCCAATAGCACTATCCGCACGGCAGAGCAAACAGAAATCGCCAAATTCTGGGCTAATGGTGCCGGTACTTTCACTCCCCCCGGACACTGGAACCAAATTGCTCAAGATGTAGCCCGCGATCAATTCAGCTCTCTGGTAGATAATGCTCGTCTATTTGCTGCGCTAGATGTCGCTGTCGCTGATGCCGCAATTTGCTGTTGGGATACTAAATACACTGAGAACCTATGGCGACCGATTACCGCGATTCAAAAGGCCGATACCGATGGTAATGCCAGCACTACCGCCGACACCACCTGGACTCCGCTGCTAGCTACTCCAAATTTCCCCAGTTATACATCTGGACACAGTACTTTTAGTAGTGCCGCCGCCACAGTGCTGACTAGTTTCTATGGAGATAACTACAAATTTAGTACTACTAGTCCTGGATTAGCTGGGGTGAATCGTAGTTTTACTAGCTTCTATCAAGCCGCTGAAGAGGCAGGAATAAGCCGAATCTACGGTGGTATTCACTTTATGAGTGATAATACTGCTGGACTAGCCGCTGGTAAAAAAGTCGGTGGATATATTACTGAGAATCTGTTTAAGCTTGCTTAATATAGATTCAGTTGGGAGTTGGGAGTTGGGAGTTTAGTTCGGCTCCGCTCAGTGAGATCCTCCGAACTGGGGAGTTCGGATGAGCTGAATAGTGGCTAAACTTGTGCCACCCCGTACAAGCAAAAATCAAAAACCCGACTTTTTTAAAGTCGGGTTTTTGGCTCACAGTTCAGGAAAATTAAATCAACTCAATTATTCCCACTCGATCGTTCCAGGTGGCTTGGAAGTGATATCATAAACCACTCGATTTACGCCTTTTACTTCATTCACAATCCGGTTAGAAACTATCTCTAGAAAATCATAAGGTACCCGCGACCAATCGGCGGTCATCCCATCTTCACTAGAAACGCAACGTAAGACGATCGGATTAGCATAAGTGCGTTGGTCGCCCATCACACCCACACTATTTACCTCTGCTAACAGCACTGCAAAGGCTTGCCACAGCTTATGATAGAGTCCTTGTTTATTTACCTCCTGCCGTACGATTAAATCTGCATCGCGGAGGATATTTAAACGTTCTGCGGTAACTTCACCGATAATCCGAATTGCTAAACCTGGGCCTGGAAAAGGTTGACGAGTAACAATTTCTTCGGGTAAACCGATCGAGCGTCCCACTTTTCGCACTTCATCTTTAAATAATTTGCGGAGCGGTTCGATCAGTTTAAATTGTAAATCTTTCGGCAATCCACCCACATTATGATGGCTCTTAATTTTGACCGCGACCCGTTCGCCAGTTTGCGGATCGACATTGGTGTCTGCGGACTCAATTACATCAGGATATAATGTACCCTGAGCGAGATAATCAAATGGTCCCAAGCGTTTTGATTCTGATTCAAATACTCGAATAAATTCAGTCCCAATCCGTTTGCGCTTGACTTCAGGATCTGTAACTCCTTCAATTGCCTTGAGGAATCTTTCTCGCGCCATCACATATTCAACTTTAATGTGAAACTGTTCTTTAAATAAAGTCACCAGTCGTTCGGGTTCGAGCTTCCGCATAAAGCCTTGATCGATGAACATGCAAGTCAATTGATCGCCGATCGCCCGATGTAACAGGAATGCTAAAGTTGAAGAATCGACACCGCCGGATAGTGCCAGTAAGACCCGTTTATCACCGACTCTTGCTCGAATATTTCTGATTGCTTCTTCGACAAATGCTTCTGTCGTCCAAGTTGGGTGACAACGGCAAATATGATAAACAAAGTTCCGAATCAAGGCAATTCCACCGATCGAATGGACGACTTC
>JANPJH010000057.1:0-22827 GCA_031425415.1 Chamaesiphon sp. VAR_61_metabat_425
CGGTGCTGGAAAACGGCCAGAACGCGGACGGATCGGAATCTTCAATCGATCGTACTATGAGGAAGTGCTAATTTCTCGCGTCCATCCCGAATTACTTACCGCTCAACATATACCCAACATCGACTTAGATCATATTTGGCAGCAAAGGTTTCGAGAAATTAATGACTTTGAACGGTATCTAACCAATAATGGGACTGTAATTATCAAGTTTTTTCTCCATCTCTCGAAAGCCGAACAAAAAAAACGCTTTCTAGAGCGGATAGAAGCTCCAGAGAAGCACTGGAAATTTAGTGCTGCGGATATCAAAGAACGTACACATTGGGATGATTATCAAGCCGCCTACGCCGAGATGTTCCATCATACTAGTACCGAATCATCACCTTGGTATATCATTCCGGCCGATTCTCCAGGGGAGAGGCTACGCCAACGCAAGTGGTTTTCCAGGCTAACAGTGGCGGATATTATCTGTCATCGCTTACAGCAACTGGATCTAGCCTATCCCAAAATTAGTACCGCCCAGCGAGAAGAATTATTAGTCGCTAAACAGATCCTCGAACAGGAACAAGATTAAATCTACGTCGTAATGCCTAATTTCTTCCCCCTATCATCCAAACCATGAATATTGCTGATTTACGCAAAAACTATACTCAGGCTGGATTACTAGAATCAGATATTCGTGCCAACCCCTTCGAGCAGTTTCAGCTATGGTTCGAGCAGGCTGTCGCAGCCAATTTATTAGAACCCAATGCAATGACCCTGGCAACTGTGACAGCAGAAGGCAAGCCCTCGGCACGGATTGTTTTGCTCAAAGGGTTTGACGAGCGCGGGTTCGTTTTTTATACCAATTACAACAGTCAAAAAGGTGTCGAAATTCAAGCCTGTCCCTTCGCTGCGTTGGTTTTCCTCTGGCACGATTTGGAACGCCAAGTGCGAATTGAAGGCAAAATCGAATTAGTATCAGAAGCAGAAGCCACAGCCTATTTTCATAGTCGTCCGGCGAGCAGTCAACTCGGTGCCTGGGCTTCGGAGCAAAGTACAATTATTAGCGATCGATCTGTCCTAGAGACTAGATTACATCAATTAGAGGCCGAATACCTCGATCGAGAGATCCCCAAACCGCCCCACTGGGGAGGTGTCCGCGTTGTGCCGCAGGAAATCGAATTTTGGCAAGGTCGTCCGAGTCGGCTCCATGACAGGTTGCGCTATCAATTAGTAGCTGGCAATTGGCAAATTGATCGGCTTGCGCCCTAATTGCTAATTGCTGCAACTCTAGCTAAAACAAGAACCGACCCACTACTATCTGTAATGAGTCGATCCTGCGGTAAATTCATAGTAGGAGCAATTCATAAATTGCCTTACCATTTAATCGATCCCAGTGATAGCATAATGGCGCAGGCAGTCAATGCATAATACAAACTTGTTAATAGTGCGAGTATTTGAACTTTCATAATGTGTATCTATACAATGTAATAGTCAAGAAAAACTACTTCTTCAAAACTCTGACTCACTGGTAGCAGAATGGGGGTGGTAGGCTGTACCTACCGCCCCCATTATTGATTATTCGTCAAGCTTGGTCGATATGCGACTTAGTAGCAATGACCTGTGCCACAGCTAGGAGCACCATGAGAGGGTTTTTTGTGACCGTAGTAGTAGTCTTTAGGCATGTACACAGGATGCTTAACTACTGGTGCTGGGTCGTTAATTGCAGTACCAGTTTGAGTGGTGATACTTAAAACACCAGTTGCTCCGCCTTGGGTAATTTTCTTAGAATCAATAGCTACGTTTTGTTGATATTGTTCGATTGAAGTGAGTGCATCATTTTTAACGCTGACTGCGGCGGTAGCACCACCTTTGGCATCACCCTTTTGAATTGTTGAGGATGCAGCACCTTGTAGCCCACCTTGGGTAACATTTTTAGTACCCATTGCTGTATTTTGTTGGGACTGGATGATTGCAGTTGCTGCATTGTTGGTGACAGAGGCGACAGAACCACCCGTGCCAGTTCCAGTTTGAGTAGTTGCCGATACGGCACCTTGAGGTCCACCTTGAATAGCGTTTTTAACACCGATTGCCGTGTTGGTTTGACCTTGTTGAATAAATGTACCGCTGGAATTGCTGACGGTTCCGGCAAAAGCAGTAGAGGAGAGGGCGAGAGTAGCGAGTGTAGCAAGGCTGAATAATTGAACTTTCATGGCTTAGACCTGTAAGTAATTTTTACCTAAAAGCGATGTAAACTGTGGTAGTTTTGCTTCTATATCTATAAAGAGTTTTGATTTATTCATTTCATGCACATGGATGTCGATTAATTTAAAAAACTTCATGTGCATAGCTAGTACAGCTTATGTTGAAATCTAAGTGGGGTAAAGAGTTTAGTTCACAGATGTGTTCGGTAATTCTAGCCAAAACACCAAACGACTCATTACAAATAGTAATGAATCGTTTGGTGATGATTCGAGGTGATTATCTCAACTGCTGCTTAATTAGAGAACTAATTAGTCCCAGCTTGTCCAGATCTGACATTAACTAATTGTCCGCCACCTTGCTTAATCCCATTAGAGTAAAGGGCGTTGTTATACTGGCGTTGATAAACTGATGTGTAATTATAGTTGTAGATATAAGAACCATCAGCACCGCGACCGCTAACTAAACCATTTTGGCCGGATTGGACATTGACTGTTTGAGGGCCACCTTGGGTCACATTCTTCGAGAGTACAGCGGTGTTGACTTCTACTTGAGTGATGGGGGTGACATTCGTATTAACAATCACCTTTGGCGCAGCCGAACTCTTGCTACCAGTATAAGGTGATGACAGCGGCGCAACACTTTGCAATTTGCTTACATTAGCCACCTGTGGCGCACCTTGGATCAGATTAGCTTTATTGACTGCTGTATTTACTTGGATGTCCGTAATCGGCTTAATATTGTTATTGATGATTGTGTCGGCGAAAGCCGCAGAAGCACAAGACAAACTTGCGATCGCAGCTACTGCAAATATTTGAATTTTCATGACATTACCCGTAGTTAAATGTGTGTCTATCGATAGAGCAATCGATCGCAGAATGGGGGTGATAGGCTGTACCTACCGCCCCCATTACTGTTTATCGCGCTTGCTTAGCTGATACTAACGATCTGAGCTTCGTAGGTACGATGCGATGCTTAGTACTTACACAAACCTGTTTTACAAGGTGGTGCAATATACTTGTGGTGAATGTTTCCGTGGTGAGGTTTAACTGGTGCAGGTGCGGGGTCATTGATGGCAGTACCAGTTTGAGTAGTGAGGCTTAAAGCACCTGTTGCTCCACCTTGAGTAATTTTTTTAGAATCCATGGCTGTGTTTTGTTGGTGTTGTTCCATCGCAGTTAAGGCCTCATTTGTGACACTAACTGCCGCTGTAGAACTACCTTTTGCATTACCAATTTGAGTAGTTGAAGCTGCTGCACCTTGCAGTCCACCTTGTTTTACGTCTTTAGCGCAGATCGCTGTATTTTGTTGGGACTGGATGATTGCAGTTGCTGCATTATTGGTGACAGAGGCAACAGAACCACCAGTTGCAGTACCAGTTTGAGTAGTTGTCGATAAGGCACCTTGAGGGCCGCCCTGAATAGCGTTGACAACACCGAGGGCTGTGTTGGTTTGACCTTGTTGAATAAATGTGCCGCTGGAGTTGCCAACAGTTCCGGCAAAAGCAGCAGGAGAAATAGCGAGAGTAGCGAGAGCAGCTAGGCTGAATAATTGAACTTTCATGGCTTAGACCTGTAAGTAATTTTTACCCAGAAGCGATTTAAACAGTGGGTTGTTTTGCTTCTATACCTATAAGGAGTTTTGATTTCCTCACTTCATGCACAGTCAGAAAAAGTTTTTTGAAAATTGCTTTCAAAGCTAGATAGGATAACAATTAAAAATATTTATAGCCGATTGAGAGCTTAACTTTTGCAAGTATTTTATTAAGTTATGTTTAGATCTAACGATTAGCTGCATCAAGACTAAATATCGAAACTAGTTGCACAAGTTAACTAGAGCACAAGCAATGAAGTTTGAGCTAATTAGCCGTTGGCTGGCAACCACAACTAGCTCTAGATTGTCTACATGGAAGTAGTAAAGATCCTGGCAATCTACAGAAAAAATCCTGATTTTAATCACAATTTTGCTAGATCTGACTTTTCATTAAATGGTAAAATACTACAGTGAATAAAAATTAAATTATACTGCGTAGATCTACTTACACCGATTCGATCAGGATGATTAGATCTAACGATGGGTCAACTAATTGCTGTTTAAGTAAAAATACATGGCACATCACACTTGTAAATACGTCTGAATCTTAATCAGTGTAGAACAGAAACATCTATCTTCACTTATCTTAAAACTAACTTTTTTATCTAGTCAAATGAAATTAAATCCTGTCTCTAGTCCTAGATCGAATTTGGCAGTCAGACTCTTTGCTTTCTTTCCCGTTTTATTATTTACGCTACCTGCCCTAGCAGAAAGCTTCGCTTTACCGACGTGTCCTTTTCCCGATGTTCTCCAAGATCAGAAATCACTATTAGTAGATTGCTCTCAGCCAGATCCAAATATCTCCACAAATCAACCAGCTACAGACCCTAGCACGCCCACACCAGTAGCGACAGACAAAGAACAACAAACGCCTGGAACAGCAACTACCGGAAATACAGCTCAAAACCCAGAAAGTCCAACCTCACCTCAACCAGGAGCACCGCTACCGCCAACTCCGCCGGTGATGAAGTTTCCCCCAGCAGTAATTGTTGAGTTAAATGTTTTTGGTAACACGGTATTTACACCAGCAGAACTCCAGGAATTGCTAGCTCCCAGTCAAGGGAAATCGGCAACTCGTCAAGAACTATGCCAAGCTTCGGAGCGAGTGAGTAAAGCATATCGAGATCGAGGATATATTCTAGCGCAGACCTTTCCCTTGATCGATCGCACCACCGAATCACCAATTAGTAAAGGTACAGTCCGGTTTCTGGCGATCGAAGGCTGTCTAGAAAAAATCGAAATCGTCGGCAGTCAACGGCTCAAACCAAGCTATATCAATGGTCGGTTAGCTCCAGGGGCAACAACACCCTTCAATGCAAACAAAATTAACGATCTCCTTGCCTTGATTCAAACCGATCCTAAAATCGGTAAGTTAGAAGTCTTGGGTATCTCCCCTGGAGTCTCGTTTGGCAGTAGTGCCCTGAGTTTACGAGTTACCGAAGGCAACTTTTTGACCGGATTCGTGGGGGCAGATAGTTATGTTGCACCCATATTTGGTGGCACGCGGGCGATTGGTGGTTTGACCTATCGAAATTTTACTGGCAACGGTGACGATCTCAACGCGACTTACTTTCGATCGACCACCGGCGAAGTAGATGGTTTGGACTTCAGCTATCAATTACCACTCAACTCGATGAACGGTCAGATCCAACTCCGCTATGCTCCCACAAATGTCAAAATTTCGCTCCAACCCAACAACCAACGATTTACTTCTTCTAGCTCCACCGCTGAGATTAATTATCGCCAACCATTAATTCGCACTTCACGGAATGAGTTTGCCCTATCTTTGGGGCTGGCATTTCAGGATGAGCAGACATTACTCGATGGCGCACCTGTCAACACTAATGGCGCAGCCGATAATCAAGGCCGGACCAAGACGCGGGTGGTGAAGTTTGCCCAAGAATACAGCAGCTCAGATGATGGTGGTAACTGGACATTACGATCGCAGTTTAATCTCGGCTTGGGTAGCTTAGGCGCGACGGTCAATCCCCAACCAGCACTGGATGGTCGATTCTTTGTTTGGCAAGCACAGGTACAGCGGGTACAACGGTTGAGTCAGGACAATTATGCCATTTTCCTGACAGAAGCACAGTTTACCCCCGATCGACTTATCCCCAACCAACAATTTACTGTGGGTGGTGGGCAATCAGTTAGAGGTTTTCGCCAAAATGTGCGGTCTGGCGATAATGGGGTGCGGCTATCGATCGAAGATCGATTCATCGTTGGGCGGAATGCCTCTGGACAAGCGAATCTCCAATTGGCGGCTAATGTGGATGTTGCCCAGCTTTGGAACAGTAGCGGAGCCGCGATTACTGATGGCTTACTTGGTTCTGTCGGTGCGGGGATAATTTGGGAACCGTTACCTCGGTTAGTGACACGGTTAGATTACGCTGTGCCGTTGCGGGCAATTGTCGATCGCGGCAATAGTTTCCAAGATTCTGGTTTTAACTTTAGTATCGGGTATGGGTTCTAGTAACGTTAGCTGCTACCTTCAGCATCTCTAACTTCTTGAGTTGGAGATCTGAAAACCCACAAAAATAGAGCCAATCTCACGATCGTCTCTATCAAAGAACTAAACAGGTAAAAATCGGGTCGAGCAACCCTAAGAAAATTCAGTATTCCGATCTCTTTGTAACAATCTCAACTAAAGAGACGACTCTACCTTTAGAGTAGGTTCGATATTTAGCCAATTATGCACAATATCCACAAGAACCCGATCTTTTTGCTGATGCCAAATTCCAGTTTGGTATAGTATGCACCGGAAATTCTGGTGCTAGAGACTTAATCGGTGAGCTAAATTAGTGAAAAAATTGGCGTTGCTGGACTCAGCAACGCCAATTTTTTATTCTTTAATAGCAAAAGGTTCCACTAGATCCAACCTCCGCTCGGTTAGTTGCTGTCGCCAGTTATCATTGCTCAACAGCGACAACCAGCGAGGAAAATCAGCTTCGCCAATTTCCACACGTGGCACGGCTAATCCGGCACTGCTCCAAGCTAAGATATAGCGTTCGACTTGGAAGTGAGTGAGATGCTCGATCGGTTTTACTGTCCCGCGTGTAGATTGCGGTCGCGATAGTTGTTCAGTCAATTGGAGAATACTGAGGTCTTGAATTAGCTCATCGGCATCGATGCAGTACATCCGATCGAAGTCATCATAAAAGCCCTGCTGTTGCAACTGAATGTGGGTCGTGTAGCCCCAGATAATTGCCCGTTCGTTCTCTAAATCGATCTGTACGGCTAAATAATAATCAGCAACCCAACTGGGAATCTCGACCCATTCCCTTGGTACTCGCAGTTCACTGCGATCGCAGCTAGTATGGGGCAATAGACATAATCGGCACTCCCCGACTGTGAAGGTCGAACCTTCAACTAGTTCCCATACACTATCCGCCTCGCGATCGAGATCCGACCCGCTAATACTGCCACTCGAACTATTGGATAACCAGTCGAAACCAACCGATCGACACAGATAATTGAGATAGCCTTGCCATTGATTTGCCACAGTGTATTGCTGCTGGCTGTGTTGCCACCCCTCGTGCTGAAGTGCAAGTGGGATCTTTAAATCTACTTGTACCAGGTTAGACCTCTCGATCTCAAGTTCCATAAATTGTGATGACAGACGTGCTTGACAATTAATACCTGTTTAGTAAAAAGCACGAAAAATGTTTAAAATTACTACTAGTCTACGCTATTTGTATTAGATAGCCAGATCCAAATATTCAATCGAACTGATTTATATCTAGATTTGTAATTGCAACATTTTGCTATTGCTAAATCGAGCCTAAAACTTTCAATATCTTACATTAATTAAGCACATATTGGAGTATCAATTTAGACAAATTTAGAGTGTAATTCAATACAATCTCTAATTACATCTGTAATCTGGCAGTGGCTTTACGTTGCGATCGATATCACTACGAATATTTCAATTGGAACTGTACAATAACTCTAAGTAATATTCCAATGCCTCAATCCCCGTTGCTTGATTCAACAGTTCGGGAGTAAGCACCAACGTTGGCTCGTAATGTGCGACTAATTTTTCTTGGAGCGTTCTCAGCCAACCACCTTTACCCCGATTTCCATTTTGCCAGCGGGACACGGTACACTGATCCACCTGACATTGGCTAGCGACGGCGGCTTGCTTGAGACCTTGCCCATAAATGAGTTTCATGGCTGCTTGCCATTGAGGCGAGAGTTCAGCTACATGGCGGCGCAAAACCGTCAGGAACTCGTCTTGGGTGACAGCAACAAGTGGGGAGTGAGTTTGCAAGTCGGGAATCAGATCGCCTAGCTCTGTATCTTCTTGTTTTAACAGTTTGTTGAGTGAAACTAACTGCGGTTCTTGCTTAGCAGCTCGGACAGCGTGAGCGCACTGACTCAGACACTGGATGACTAAGCTCCCACTATCGGCTGTTAATGCGGGTAAATCTTGGTATTGGGGTCTGTCTTGGCGGAATTTATTATAGCAAGTGATAATTGCTTGGATTTGCGCCGCATCTGGTGCCGGTAGACGACTGCTGCGTTTCCACTCAGTCTCGACGGTGACGGGACGATCTTGCTGCGGGGGGTGCGCCAAGCTGTTGACAATCGCTTCGCTCTTGGCAACGGGTGCAGATTGCGCTAATCCGGCGATCCGGTGTGCGTGTTGAAAGGACTGCAAAATCAAGCGATGATACTTAATCTCGACATCATCCATGCCCTGTTCTTGCAATGCTTTGACTAGATAACTGGGAGTTACACCGTAGACGAGTAAACCCCAATCGCTTAACCGATCGATCTGCTGGAGTGAAATGGCTGCCCGCAGTGCATTCCGAAATACTTGATAAGCATAAGCCGCTAGGCGAGAACCGGAGCTTGGGGTAAAGTCGGCGATCGCATTGGGATTGAAGTTTTGAATCACCTTGGGGATTTTGGCATTGGCGATCGCAAATAGTTCATCTTTCTTGTAAGTGCCTGTTTCACTTCTACTCATCCCAATTACAGCACTATTGTATGTCTTATTTGCTACCTGATAAGCAATTTGTTGTAGATAGTAGCAAAGAAAACTCTCAACCAACTTGATCTGGGGTTTTGGGCGTTCTCGATCGCGATAGAGACCGATCCAGTGAACCGTACACGCATCTTCAGTTAGTAATAACGGTTGTTTCTCTAATAAGTTTTCGAGGCGATTTTGTAAGGTTTTATTCACCTCCCAGATTGGCGTTACGCCATCTGGCTTGAATTCCCGAAGTACAGTGCAGAACAACTTTGGAAGCTCTTTTTTGACGGTAATAGCCATATCAAAAAACTTACCTGTATAAATATTTTTTTATGTATCTGATATCTATCCTACATCCGCACAATCGATAATTCAATTCAAATACATCAAGTTAAGAGTTTTGGCTGAGATTGATATTTAAGATTTTCTTAATGATTTTGATGACGATCGATAGAGCATTATTTCATCTGCTTGAAATCCCTCACAAACTACCAATATTCGTTATTATCTGTCAGTAAATTGATTGCAATTTATTAAGTTTGAGTAAAGATTCTAATTAATTAACTTCTGAAAAACTTGATCGCAATAGCTGAGTTACTAAAATCAAAAGTGATTAGATATTTTGGCCGAACCGATCCAAGCTTTAAACTGTTGGCGTTGGCGATCGTCGGTATGCTCTAAAGAATGCAATTGATATTGCTGAGGCTGTGGTTCAGCAAGCGTTACAAGCACCGTTAGTAGCCGATCTCCTTGAAATATAGTTAAGTTAATTTGTTCACCAGGACGATACTGTTGAAGCCTGTCATTGAAGCGATCTGCACTAACTTTAAAACCATCAATCGCCAGTAATTCATCACCAGGATTGATTCCAGCTAAATGAGCGGGAGAATTGCCAAATACCGATTTAATTAGTTCTCGACCACGATCGCTATTAATGACGATCCCCAGATCGGGAATTGTTGATTTTACAGGTTTTAATTCTACACCTAGAGGATTTAAATATTCATTAAAGGGTAGCTCTTCAACCCCGTGAATATATCGATCGTAAAATTCGGTTAAATCTGCACCAGCGATCGATTCGATCGTAGTTTTAAGCTGATTTTCGGTAAAGCCGACTTCCAGCTTGCCAAACTGCTCCCACATTGCCACTAATACATCATCAAACGATCTTGTACCGTGAGACTTGTCGCGAATCAGCAGATCTAGCAATAGCGTAACCATTTCTCCCTTGAGGTAGTAAGAAATCTGGGAATTAGGACTATTGGCATCGGGACGATATAACTTAATCCAGGCATCAAAACTCGACTCGCTCAACGGCTGAACTAATCTGCCAGGGGTAGTCAAAAAGCGAGTAATTTCCTTGCTCAATTCGGCGAGAAACTCCTGCTCGTCATAAATCTCTGCCCGCCTAGGGATAATTAGGTCGTAATAACTAGTCGTCCCTTCGCTAAACCAGAGCGAAGGAGTATAATTCTCTCGTTCATAATCAAACTTTTCTAAGGCGATCGGTCGAATCCGCTTGACGTTCCAAAGATGGAAAAACTCATGGGCGACCAACTGCATAAAGCGATAATGTTTCCCATTGCCTTGGAAACTGAAGCGGGGGTACAGCAATGAGCAGCAATGCTTGTGTTCTAACCCACCGCCACCACTCGGCGAAAGATGGAGCAAGAAAATATAATTGTCATAAGGCAATCCGCCGAACAGCTTGGCTTCAACACAGATCACCTTCTTAATATCCGCAATTACAAGTTGAGGATCTAAATTGCCTTCACCCCAGACAACTAATTGATGGGGTTTATCCAACACGGTAAAGTGATAAATCTGTTGGGTGCCAATTTCAAATGGACTATCGACTAGTGTATCAAAGTCAGCAGCGAGGAATGTTTGTGGGCTAATTTCTGGCAGCGGAGTAGTAACTTGCCACTGTGGATGGGGGGGGATGATGGTAATCTCGATCGGCTGATGTTCATATCCAGGGATATAAAAACACAATGCGGCTGGATTAAAATAACCGTGGCTGGCATCGAGATGATTAGTCCGCACGGTCAATTCATTGGCAAACATCCGGTAATGAATGATAATTTGCTCGTGACCCTCTGGCTGGATTTGCCAGTGATGCTTGGCAATTTTCGCAGCAGTTAATTTTTTACCATCACCTGTCATCGCCCGAAACTCTTGGAGCTGTTTGGCATACTCCCTTACCAAATAGGAGCCAGGAGTCCATACAGGCATTTTTAGATCTAAGACTCCACCTTGCCAGTTAGTCACTGTCAACGTCACCTCAAATAGGTGCATCTGTGGCTGCGGCATGGCTACTTGATAAGCCAACTGCGGCACGTAGATATTAGTTGTTGTGTTATTGGCAATTGTGGCTTGGGTCATGCTTTTTATACGATGTAACTAGCTAGTTCGGATCTCTTGGGCAGCTAAATAGACTTGACCCCAGACTCCCATCACTTGATTTGTTTTGATTTGGAGGGATTTTGCGATCAATTCTACCGACGTTCCGGCTTTTAAACCTAGCATAATTTCTCGTTGTCTAGAGTCCAACCCTCCACAGAACTGTTCCCATTGGCTGAGAGTCAAGCCCAAGTTATGCTCTTGAAGCGAGATATGCAACCACTGAGATACTAGTTCTGGCTCTGCTTTAATCGCAAAAACCTTGAGAGTGTGGTAGTTGATTTTTTCTCGAAGCCGATATACCTGCTTAATATCCATCTTCAACACGATCGCGATCGATTCCGGAGTTTTGCCCTGGAGATAGAGATCGAGCCACAAGCCAGCTTCTTTGCCAAGATGCTCAACTAGATAAGCGTGTAGCTCTTCCTTGACGCGGTTGCGCGTGAGTTGGGTTTCTTCCCACTCTTGCTGTTGGTGGTAATTTTCTTGAGCTTGTTTGTCGAGGAGGCTGAGGGTAGAATCACTATCGCCAATGACTTCATCGGAAACTAATTTGACAAGATCGCCTTGGGGCACATTAGTTACGCCACCTTTTTGCGATCGCCGGAGATAATTGACAAATCGGTAGGCAAGGAGTGGTTGATTGCGGATTGGGCGCAGACAGTATTCTTCGATGCTGGCAAATAGGAGCGTATCGCGCAGCCGGGGATTGCGAGTACATTGACCGATCCAGGTGATTTGCTGTTGGATATATTTATCCCCTTGGAGCATTTCTTGAATCACTTCTTGCAGTACGTCGATCGCTTGACGTTGCCGATCGCCGCTTAGAGCCAACCAGGCGCGAATTTTGTCGCGTAACACCGCCAAGCCCCCTAATCGCTGCATCAGGTTCTTGTAGGCGCGTTCGGGTGGCAAACCGAGATATCTTTGAATTAAGATCCGCAAGCGATAATCGATCGCCCGATCGGCAATCTTCAATCCTTCGAGATCGAGCGTTTCCAATCGTTCTCGATCTTCACCTAGCAGCCAATTGAGAATACTAGCTTGGGTAGTGGCATTTTGACTGCTACATTCTGTTGCGATGTGAGTCTGCCACTTGGTAGTGATTTTATCTATTACCTTGGTCATCTGACGGTTGCTCCTGTCCCCTATGCTCAAATTATTGTCGTGACTGGATTGATTCGTCTTAAAAGATTGATTTAACTGCTATGCCAGGAGTGACTGAATTACTCGATTTGAAATCTACTCGTCAGACTCTGGCTAAATACACCGTTCGGGGTAACGGCTGTTGGAGAGGGCAAGTCTCTAAAATCTTTAATGATTTAGCCATTGGGGAATTAGTTCCAATTTATGAGAAAAGTTTATCAAAAGGATACTACGTTGCGCGCTCTTATCCGCAGTCTGTAGGTCAGTTAATCAACTGTCTGGCATTAGGACACAGTTCGACGGATGTACGGTCTAGACAATCGCTGCTATACTTCCTGTACTAGCTCAAATGACCAGGGAACTTTGGACAGTTAGTTGTCGATCGAAGGTAGTTGAAAAAGAATACTAGAAATTAGCTAGTTTTAAGTTTAACCAAATTTATCTATCGAAGGACAGGTGAAGAGGTAGTCAGAAGATATGTAAAAGTAAGTCAAAAGTCACAAGACCAGAGTATCCATGCCGACAGTCCGCCAGTTGTTACAATTTAAAGCGAAAGGACAATCGATCGTTGCCCTAACAGCTTGGGACTTTGCGATCGCTCAAATATTAGATGCTGCCGGGGTAGACCTGATCCTGGTGGGCGACTCCCTAGCGATGGTGGCTTTGGGTTACGAGAATACTTTACCGCTCACCCTCGATGAAATGATTCACCATGCTAAAGCTGTGAAACGGGGGGTGAGAAATGCGCTGATTGTGGTCGATTTGCCTTTTCTGAGCTATCAAACTAGTCTTGAGGTCGCGATTGCCTCCGCAGGGCGCATTCTCAAGGAGACAGGCGCACAGGCGGTCAAGCTGGAAGGGGGACATCCCGCGATGGTGCAGACAATCACCCGATTAGTGGAAATTGGCATTCCGGTGATGGGACATGTGGGATTGACCCCCCAATCGGTGCATCAGTTGGGATATCGGCAACAGGGACAAACAGCAGCCGATCGCGATCGAATCCGCACGACAGCTTTAGCCCTAGAGCAAGCCGGTGTTTTTGCTATTGTCCTCGAACACATTCCTGCCGACTTAGCCCAGCTAATTACCCACGAATTAAGTATTCCTACCATTGGGATTGGTGCAGGTAAAGACTGTGATGGGCAGGTATTAGTAACAGCAGATTTACTCGGACTCACAGCCCGTCAACCACCCTTTGCGAAAGTTTATGTCGATCTGCGGACAATAATTACGCAAGCAGTCCAAGATTATAGTAGTGATGTGAAAGGCTAAGATAGATGACTAGTCACTAACAACTAATCGATCGTGCATAGATACGCGCCAGGGGACTGGTTGAAATGGGTGAAAGAGTCGCAAATCATTGCGGTGATTCGATCGACCGATCTGCACAGCGGGCGAAAAATGGCGACTGCGGTGGCGGCTGGGGGGATCAAAACGATCGAGATTACCGCCAATAGCGATCGACCCTGGGCACTAATTGAGCTACTGAGATCTGAACTACCCGACTGCTCGATCGGGACTGGGACAGTATTGAGCCTAGCCGATCTCCGCGATGCGATTTCCTGTGGCGCAGAATATATTTTTACACCACATTGCGATCGCCGTTTAATTCAAGCCGCGATCGCTGCCAACATTCCGATCGTCCCTGGAGCTTTATCGCCGACGGAAATTATTACCGCGTGGCAAGCTGGAGCCACCGCAGTTAAAGTATTTCCAATTCAAGCCGTCGGTGGCATCGATTATCTGAAAGTATTGCAAGGACCGATCGGTCAAATTCCACTGATTCCAACTGGTGGCATCACTGTCAGCAACGCATCACATTTTTTAGCAGCAGGGGCGATTGCGGTTGGCTTGTCTGGCTCTTTATTCCCCCCAGATGAGATCGCCTGTGAAGATTGGATTAATATCTGTAATAGAGCGAGTAACTTAGTTGCTCAGCTCGTTGATGCAACCGCTGCACGAAAACAGACACTTTGCATTGGAGCAACCGCTCCGCTGGAGAATTGGGGAAAACTATGAAGATTCGGGTAAATCTACTAGCGATTGGCCTCATCGGGATCGGGATTGGGCTGCATATTACTTGGGTGACAGCCGTAGGTTGCGCGATCGCCCTGGGCATCTCCGTGCCGATTACCTATCGAAATGTCCGGCAAGAACTGACTGAATCTTTCTCTCCCGCCCTGAACGTCTATGTTGTAGCCTCGATCGCACTCTTGATGGCAGTTATCTATCTGATCCACTTGGGGGGAATTTTCAATGATATTATCAGCCGCATAAATCTGATTAATTGGATTGCCGTCGGTTCGGTTGGGCTATGGAGTGGAGCCTTATGCCAGATGCTAATTGCCACTTTCGCTGTATACGTTGCTTGGCGACAATATGTGATTTCCTGTAGACTCACAGCCGAGCAAAATCGTCTGACATTTCAACAAAATGTGCTTACCCAACAACAGACGATCGATAATTACTTCCAAGGAATTTGTGGATTAGTGCTAGATGATGACGGTTTTCTCGAAGATTGGCCCCAAGAGAGAGCTTTTGCTGTAGGGCGGACTGCGGCATTATTGAGTAGTGTAAATGCTGCCGGGAAAGCCAGAGTATTGAGATTCCTATCCCGATCTAAACTCCTAACGCCACTCCGGCGGGATGGCACATTAGGACGACCGATTCTAGATGGCAATGGTGGCTATGCAGAGGATCGGATCGAAGGGACCCGGATTATCGATTTAGGCGTAATGTTGTCGGGGGTAGATATTTCTGACACCGACCTCCGCTCGATCGATCTCAGTGAGGCTAGTTTAGCTCGATCTGACTTATCTAGATGCGATCTCACTAAAGCTAATTTATCCCGCGCCATTCTGTATGGAGCCAAATTAACCGGGACAAATATCAAAAATTGTCGCTTTTTCTACGGTAGCATCGGACTTGCTAGCCCCTGCACTCAGGCCGATCGACCCAACTATACTACCGGAGAGTTTACAGGCGCGGTCGTCGAAAATGCTGACTTTACCAACATGCGAGAAATGTCCGAAGAACAGCGTCAATACTGTTGCACTTGGTGTGGCGAAGCCTCCCGCTACACAATCCCCGGCGGCTGCAAAGACATCATCAACAAGCTGTCATCAGGATTAAAGGATGGACGGGATTAGGTTATTGGTAATGATTACCCATTACCCCTCCCGCCCTCTCAACTTAAAAAAAATCAGAACATACCAACCAACATGGTAAAATTGTCTGCCTACGGTAGCGTCAACTGTCCAAAAGAAACCAGCACAACACCGTATCGACAACACAGTTCAAGGTAAGGAGAGATCGATCGTGGCGCAGATGTATTATGATGCCGATGCTAATTTAGACCTATTAAACGGCAAAACTGTAGCGATTATCGGTTATGGTTCCCAAGGTCACGCACACGCACTCAACCTCAAGGATAGCGGCGTAAAAGTAATTATTGGTCTGTACCCCGGTAGTAAATCGGCAGCTAAAGCCGAAGCTGAAGGTTTGACGGTCAAATCAGTCGCCGATGCGTCCGCTGCTGCCGACTTCATCATGATTTTACTGCCCGATGAAATCCAACGCACCATCTACGAAAACGAGATTAAACCTAATTTGAGCGCGGGTAAAACCCTCGCCTTCGCCCACGGTTTTAACATTCACTTCGGACAAGTCGTACCACCTACGGATGTCGATGTGGTGATGATCGCGCCTAAAGGTCCCGGACATACCGTGCGCTATGAGTACCAAAAAGGTCAAGGCGTACCGGCATTATTTGCCGTTTATCAAGATGCTTCCGGTCAGGCACGCGATCGAGCGATGGCTTATGCTAAAGGTGTCGGCGGTACTCGCGCGGGAATTTTGGAAACAACTTTCCGCGAAGAAACCGAAACCGACCTCTTCGGCGAACAAGCGGTATTGTGTGGTGGGTTGAGTGCGTTGATCAAGGCAGGATTTGAAACGCTCGTCGAAGCAGGTTATCAACCCGAACTCGCTTATTTTGAATGTCTCCATGAAGTTAAACTGATCGTCGATCTCGTCGTCGTCGGTGGTTTGGCAGAAATGCGTAGTAGCATCTCTAATACGGCTGAATATGGCGACTACACTCGCGGCCCTCGGATCGTTACCGATGCAACTAAACTAGAGATGAAGAAAATCCTCAAGGAAATTCAAACCGGACAATTTGCCCGTGAATTCATCCTCGAAGCCCAAGCTGGAAACCCTGGTTTCAAAGCCACTCGCCGGATCGAAGCCGAACACCAAATCGAATCAGTCGGCAAGGATCTCCGCGCCATGTTTAGCTGGTTGAAGAAAAATTAGATTGGATAATTGGGATTGGCGCGTACCGCTATTTTAGGCTCGATCGAGCCTGAAGTAATTTTCTAGCCAATCTCAATTATGGAAATATATTAGCTAGCAATAATTCTGAAACCTAGATTGATTCTTAAGTCAGCAACGAAAAAAGTCAACATGAATACTCAAACACCGATTCCTGTCGTCGTCAATGGTGCGGCTGGAAAAATGGGGCTAGAAGTCATTAAAGCGATCGCCAGTGCCAAGGATATGGTGCTATTTGGGGCAATCGATCGCAATCCTAAAATTCAGGGTGAGGATATTGGCGAACTGGCTGGCTGTGGTGCCTTAGAAATTCCTGTGATGAACGATCTTCAAGGTATCTTGGCGATGGCATCCCAGGAAAAACAATCAGCGGTAATGGTCGATTTTACCCACCCTGATAGTATCTATGACAACGTCCGCGCCGCGATCGCCTATGGCGTGCGTCCAGTCGTTGGGACAACCGGATTGAGTACCACCCAGATTCAAGAATTAGCTGAATTTGCCGACAAAGCAAGTATTGGCACGTTGATTATCCCCAATTTCTCGATCGGGGTAATATTGATGCAACAAGCGGCGATTCAAGCAGCCAAATATTTTGAGCACGTCGAAATTATCGAACTTCACCACAACCAAAAAGCCGATGCACCCAGCGGTACCGCCATCCAAACCGCTCAACTATTAGGCGAACTGGGTAAAACATTTAACCCCCCCAGTGTCACTGAATCCGAAAAAATTGCTGGTGCCAGAGGTTGTATCGCCGATGAAAATATTCGGATTCACAGTATCCGCCTCCCTGGCTATATTGCCCATCAAGAAATTATCTTCGGCGCGCCTGGAGAAATTTACCTGCTCCGTCATGATACTACTAACCGCTCTTGCTACATGCCAGGAGTCCTTCTCGCCATTCGCAAGATTTTGGGGCTAAAATCGTTGGTATATGGGTTGGAAAAGATTCTGTAGATAGTGGATAGAAAAAAGATTTCAAATATTTATGCGATCGACAATTGCTCAAATATAGATGTTAGACAGTGCCTAACCTAATTTATTCACTATTCACCATCCACTATTCACTAATTTCCCATGCTCGTTCCGATTACCCGTAGCAAATTTGAACAACTGATTCCGATTGTCGCGACAACGGCACAGTATAAATATTGTTGGGGTAAACTGGTAGACTTTTTACGGCGAGTGATTATTTCGATCGCGGCAATTTCCCTAATTTACGTCCTACTACGGTTTATCTCCCCTGATGATGTTGAGTGGCAAGCACCTGTGCCCATGGCCATTGCTGGATTATATTGGTGGTGGGTACCGATCGTGTTAGCTAGTCGGCGTAATTGGGAAACCAGACAGTTTCCCTACAGTGGTTTTTGGCGGGGTGAGGTACTCGACGTTTTTGTTACCGAAAAACTCATCAGTGAAATGGAAACTGTCGATAAAAAAGGTAATCTCGTCATTGTGGAAGATGTCGAAACACTCTTGAATCTTGAAGTGGGCGATGAAACAGGATTTAGTACAGAGATTTCGGTGCCGTTAAAGAAAGCTTATAAAAGTGTTTCGCGCGGGCAAGTTGTCGAAATGTTAGTCATGTCTTATCGTCCAGATCTCGGTTCATTTGCTAAAGTATCTGATGTTTATTTACCAGATCTCAATCTGTGGTTGAGTGACTATCCGTGCTTGCGCCGTGATGCTTTTAAGGAAGTCAGTCAACGTCTTGATGATGACGATCTTGATGACTACTAGCAATAACACAACTAATCTGTAATGCGGCTGGTTTACTCCCACAATCTCCGCCCCTCGCGAGTGTGTAATCGATCGTGTGTATCGCGCAACAAAGTGGGAATATCTAACTCCTGAGGACAACGCGGCAAACAATCGCCACAGTCATCACAGCGACTTGCTTTCATGCCTGGAAACCAATGACCTGCATTTTCAAACATCCGATAACGGTATTGTCCATAGTCAGTCAAATCGTAAGTGATCGCCAGATTTCGCAATCTTAATACTTCAGGAATATTAATCTGGGCGGGACAGGGCAAACAAGCAGAACATTGACTACATAGATCGGTACCTAAACTAACTTGTAATTGCCGTTCCAGTCGATCGATAATTGCTAATTCAGTTGTCGTTAGGGCATAATCTGCATCAGCGATATCCAGTGCAGGAAATAGTTCTGATGGATTAGCGGCACCTAGACTAAGGGTAGTAATCCGCTCATCCGCTAACAGCCATCGATAATTAAACGCTAATGGGGTTAATGGCTGACACAACTCGGTTAAATTTGGGGGTGGAGTATAGAGCTTCCCCCCTTTATCCGCAGGGGAAATAATAAATATTCCCATGTCATATTGGTGTGCCAATTCGATCGCGGGTGCCAACCGTTGAAAGAAATAATAGTAATGCAGATTGATAAATTCAAATAATTGCGTCTCGATCGCGGCGAGAATTAGCTCTAAGCTGCCATGAGTAGAGAAGCCAACATGTTTGACCTTACCACTCTCGATCGCGTCTGCAACTGCCGCAAAACAGCCATCTTTCACCCAGTCTAAATGCTCTGGGGTATTAATTCCGTGGATCGCTAAGCAATCGATATAGTCGAGCTGCAACCGTGATAGTGACTCGTCGATCCACTCCGCCATCAACTGTCGATCGGGTGTCGGCGGTAGTTTAGTGGTAACATACAACTCCGATCTTGCTATTGGTAATTTACGCTGGAGTGCCAGCCCTAAATAAGTCTCACTCTGACCGTATCCTCGTGCCGTCTCGATATGGTTGATACCCAGTGAAACGGCTCGATCGATCGTCTGATAAGCTGTTTCAGGATCGGTCAAACATCGCATCATCCCTAAGGAAAACGCCGACAGTGGCAATTCAGTTCGACCAAAACGACGGTAGTGCAATTAGGGGATAGGGAGTAGGGGGTAGGGGGTAGGGGGTAGAACTACTTTTCCGCTCTTGTTCTACTCCTGGGATTGGCAGGGGTGGATTCCTACGCACAGCCACCGTTGCGAATTAAATCGTCAGGACGGAGATTGGAGACGAAATCACGAAAGGCTTTTCGCTCTTGTTCGTCAGCATCTCGATCGACAGGAATGGAAGCATCCGCAATTACTTCTTCGATCACCCAGATTGGAGCCTTGGTGCGAATGGCAATAGCGATCGCATCACTAGGACGAGCATCTATTTCCTTAATCTGACCATTCTGGTTAATGATAATCGAAGCATAAAAAGTGTTATCTTGCAAAGAGTTAATCGCAATCCGTTCGACCTTAATATCACAACTGTCAAACATGTTGACAATCAGATCGTGAGTAAATGGTCTGGGGGGTGTTTGCTTTTCTAGCGCATTAACGATCGCTTTGGCTTGTTCTTGGCTGATGTAAATTGGTAAAGCACGACGATCGGCAGCATCTTTGAGTAAAATGATAGGACTCCGCGATACAGCGTCTAAAGCAATGCCAGCTACTTTCATTTCGATCATGGTTTTACCCCTGGGTAGTTGTGGTGAAGGTGGTTGAGAACGTTAAAGTTTAAAATAAGAACTGAAAATCTTGATTAATCTAACAGACTTAAAATTGTGATTAATGCGGACATGTATCAAGGATGACCTAAAAAATGGGAAACCGCGTATAGTAATTTGACTGAAATTAGATGTTTACAGGATTAGTTCAATCGCTGGGAAGTTTACGCCTTTTGACTGAGGACAGGCTAGAAGTTTTGTGCGTTTCGTCAGGCTCAGAGCTAATTTTAACGGATTTAGCGATCGGAGATAGTGTAGCAGTAGATGGGGCTTGTTTAACAGTAGAACAAATCCTACCACAAGGATTTATTGCGGCTGTTTCCCCTGAGACTTTAGATCGTACAACTATTGGCCACCGCGATCGCACCGCTAGTTATGTAAATTTAGAAACATCTCTCCGTGTCGGCGGAAAAATTGGCGGTCATTTTGTCAGCGGACATATCGATGGTGTTGGCAAATTGGTATCGGCAAAAGCTACCGCTACATCCTGGGAACTCAGGTTTGCCGCACCTCCAGCACTAACCGAACAATGGTCTAATTATCTCAGTCGCTATTTAGTCTCGAAAGGGAGTGTTGCGATCAATGGGGTAAGTTTGACAATCGCTGATTGCGATCCTAGCGGCAATTGGTTTACAGTCGCAGTTATTCCCCTGACTTACGCCAAAACCAACCTTTCCCAGCTCAAATCTGATAACTGGGTAAATTTGGAAGCCGATATCTTAGGTAAATATGTCGAAAAGTTGATTATGGCTCCACAGCATTCTCTGTCGAGCCAGCGCGAGGCAATTACGCCTGAATTTTTGGCAGCAAATGGCTATCAGTAGCCTTGGATTCGATCTACACAGCGGATTGATTACCACTTGAGTAAATTAAACTGCTCCATATCGACAGTATCCCGGTTTCGATAAATCGATAGAACAATGGCTAACCCCACAGCGGCTTCCGCAGCAGCGATCGCAATCACAAACACCGTAAATACTTGTCCTTTAATTTCGGCTGGATCGATGTAGTTAGAGAATCCCATGAGATTTAAATTAACAGCATTTAACATCAACTCGATCGACATTAATACTCGGACAGCATTTCGACTGGTAATTAGTCCATAAATACCAATACAGAATAAAGCACCTGCTAAAATTAGAAAATACTGTAGTTGCAACATAGTTGATATATTTGATATTGAATGTCGATCGGTTGTATCTAGAGTAGCAAAGCCAAAAGATTAACCTGCTAAGTGACTATTTATTCAATTCCAGCCAGCTCACGCGGACGCTCTGGAAGAGTCAGGTCGTTGTGTACGGATGTTTCACTAACTATTTCATCTGGCATAAAATCTCGACGAGCGAGAATAATTGCACCAATCATGGCGATTAGCAATAAGACTGAAGCCAACTCAAATGGTAACAAAAAGTCAGTAAAAAAGTGCTTGGCAAGCGGAACAATCGAACTCGCTTGGGGCATTACAGTAGTTGAGATTTTCCAGGGGGTGAGGATCGATACTGCACTCAAAAGTGCGAATAATCCACCACAGACAACAGCCGTTGCACCTTGTCTGACCCAAGCATTTTTCATGGGTTTAAAGTCTTCGCGCTTATTCACCAACATGATGGCAAACAAGATCAACACGTTGACGGCACCAACGTAAATCAGAATTTGGGCAGCGGAGACAAAATCAGCATTGAGGAGAATATATAGCCCCGCCATACTAATAAATACGCCCCCCAACAAAAAGGCAGAATAAACAATATTAGCGAAAAGAACTACACCTAAAGCTGCTCCCAGCATTAATAGGGATAGAATCCCAAATGTAACTAACTGAACACCTTCAGCAATCTGCATTTTTATTATTAGTTATTTGTTATTGATATTTTTTGGTTCCCCTCCGCTGAGGGGTTAAGTTGCTAAAGGCTAAGAATTGCTGTTAGCGCGTTGTGAACCAGCAGGTAAATCGTGAGGTTCCATGACACCTTTTGGCAGGTATGCCAATGTCCGTAATGGCGTAACCATTGGATCGTCACTCACCTTGTATGGTAAGCGTCCGAGGGCAACACTATCATAATTGAGTTCGTGTCGATCGAATGTTGCTAATTCGTACTCTTCTGTCATCGATAGGCAATTAGTCGGGCAATATTCGACGCAATTACCACAGAAGATACAGACCCCAAAATCGATACTGTAGCTGTTGAGTTTCTTTTTCTTACTTGCCTTGTCGAATGTGTAATCAACCACAGGCAAATTTATTGGACAGACCCGCACACAGACTTCACAGGAAATACATTTATCGAATTCAAAATGAATCCGGCCCCGAAATCTTTCGGAGGGGATTAATTTTTCATAGGGATACTGGACGGTGATTGGCCGACGCTGCATGTGGTCGAACGTGACAGCCATCCCTTGGCCGATATATTTAGCAGCTTGGGCTGTTTCTTTACCGTAATCAACTACTTGTTTGAGAAATTTCAGCATGGGAGTTGGAAGTTGGGAGTTGGGAGTTGGGAGCGAAAAGTGCGGTCTTGGGGTTTCCCCAAGTGGAGCACCTTTTCAAGACAGTTGGGAGTTGCTGTACCACCGTATGGGAGTTGGGAGTTGGGAGTTGGGAGATAAAAGCATTTATCCCTTTCCCCTTTCCCCTTTCCCCTACCCTCTAACCTCCGAAGGCTGTCGGGAAGGC
>JANPJH010000058.1:0-6219 GCA_031425415.1 Chamaesiphon sp. VAR_61_metabat_425
GGTGAAATTTTTCCATCCTGAAGATTAATGACAGTCTGATAGCCTAAAGGTGAAGGATGTTGAAAAACAGTGAGTTGCAAATCGCGGAGATTTACCACCCAATACTCTGGAATTGCCGACTGTGCATAGACGATCTGTTTATCGCCTAAATCGTAAGTCAGGGTGCTGTAGGAATACTCAATCAGCCAGAAAATGTTTTCTGAATAGGGATGGTGTTCTAAATAAACAGTGTCCAGCGGTTGGATAATTGCTAGATCTGGTTGTGGCTCCGAACCATTCGGCAACGTTACAGGACGAGCCTCGCGAACTTGAGCTTTTCCAGCTAATCGGCTTCTGAGGATCTGTGCCGCTCGATCGCTAAAATAGACATGGGCTTCTCCCTCTGGTGACATCAGAATAAGCTCCCCCCGCAATAATTCCAGGTTTTGTCCATCAAATACACCTGAGTCGATCGCCTGATGGTATCGATCGATTGTCCACTTATAGGTTGCGATCGTCATCATTTGCCCTCTCAAGTGTTGACATATCCTAAATTTAACCGAAAAGCTAATTTTCTCACCATCGAGCTACCGACTAGGAATCCCGATCGGGCAGTCGATCGACGATCCAATAAGTTGTAGACTGTGTTATCTACCTAACAGACTTAGGATCGTTAGTGCCCAACGCACCGAAGCATTCCTCAATAATCATGACCCAAACCTTAGAACTAAAAATCGGCTGGCTCTATCCCACTCTGATGAGTACCTATGGCGATCGAGGTAATGTGATTGCGATTCAACAACGCGCTCAATGGCGGGGAATTAACGTCGAAGTGATTCCATTCGATCGAGATTCCCATCCTGATAGTATTCATCAAATCGATGTGATGGCGGGTGGTGGTGCTCAAGACAGACAACAAGAAATCGTCATGCGCGACCTTGCCGGAGCCAAAGCCGCCGCAATCAAAGCTAAACTAGATGCAGGCGCACCCGGAGTATTTACCTGCGGTTCTCCTCAACTTTTGGGTAGATTTTACGAGCCAGGATTAGGGGAACGAATCGAAGGTATGGGTATTATCGATCTCGAAACCAAACATCCAGGGATTGATACCCAGCGGTGCATTGGTAACGTCGTTTTTGAAATTACTGCGAAAAGACTCGCCGCTGAACTCACGGCGATGTTAGGTGGTAAAAAACCAATCATTGTCGGATTTGAAAATCACGGTGGGAGAACTTATTTAGGCTCCCAAGCCGAAGCCTTGGGTAAGGTAATCAAAGGCTATGGGAATAATGCTACCGATGGTACCGAAGGAGCATTTTATCACAACGCGATCGCGACCTACTCCCATGGCCCACTCATCCCCAAAAACCCATTTATCGCCGATTGGATGATTAAAACTGCCCTCCAGGATAAATATCAAACCGAAATTAATCTCACGCCGTTAGACGATAGTTTAGCCGATCGAGCACGGGCAGCTATGTTAAAAAGATTGGAAGTTAACTGATATTTGTTTCCGTGCACCAACGACTGAAGTCGTGGCTACAGCTACAAAGTCTGCCTACGCAGACTAATCAATCTGTATTTAGTCTGCGTAGGCAGACTTGGCATCACGAGCAGCGGTTTCTAACCGCTGAGGTTAGAAATCGATCAATTTTTCATCCTCAAGCTTGGCTAAAGCTGCTGACATAAAACCTCTAAACAGAGGATGAGGCAGGCTAGGGGTAGATTGAAATTCGGGGTGAAATTGGGTGGCGATGAAAAACGGATGATCGGGACGTTCGATAATTTCGACTAGGCGAGTATCGGGGGATGTGCCGCTGATGACATAACCACTTTCGAGGAACAGATTTCGGTAAGCATTATTAAACTCATAGCGATGGCGATGACGCTCATAGATCGCTCCCTGTTGATAGAGTTTGTGGGCGAGGGTATGTTCTTCCAATCGACAGGCGTATAAACCCAACCGCATCGTTCCGCCGAGATCTACAACATCCTGCTGTTCAGGGAGGAGATCGATCACCGGATTGGGGGTGTCGGGGTCGAATTCCGAACTGTTAGCTCGATCGAGTTTAGCGATATTTTGCGCCCATTCGATCGTCGCTGCTTGCATTCCCAGACACAAACCGAGGAAGGGAATCCGCTGTTCTCGTGCATACTCAATGGCGGCAATTTTGCCCTCTACGCCACGAATACCGAACCCGCCAGGTACAAGTATCCCCTGTACATCAGCGAGGTATTTAGCGGCACCGTGACGATCTAGATCTTCAGAATTGACCCAGACAATTTCTAGTTTAGCTCCAGTGGCGATCGCGCCATGTCTGAGAGCTTCAGCAACGGATAGATAGGCATCACCTAGCTGGGTATACTTGCCGACGAGCGCAATTTTCACTTCCTGAGTAGATGTCTGCATCCGCTCGACTAAATTTTGCCACTGCGTCAAATCGGGGGTGCGCTGTTCGAGATCGAGTAATTCGATCGCTTGCACGGCTAGTCCTTCTTGCTCCATAATCAGTGGAACTTCATAGATACTGCTGGCATCGGGGGCATTAATCACCGCTTCGACAGGCACATCACAAAACTCTGATAGCTTCTCTTTAATTCCTTGGGGCAAAGGTTTCACGCTCCGACAGACTAGAATATCTGGCTGAATGCCGATCGATCGCAACTCTTTCACCGAGTGTTGTGTCGGCTTAGTTTTCATCTCGCCAGCAGTCGAAATCCACGGTACCAGGGTAACGTGCAAGTAGATAGCATTTCGTCGCCCTACACGTTTGCGGAATTGGCGAATTGCTTCTAGAAAGGGAAGCGATTCAATATCCCCAACAGTTCCGCCGATTTCGGTGATTACGACATCAGGGTTGGTATCCTTCGCCACGCGATCGATCCGCTCTTTAATCTCATTGGTAATATGCGGGATCACCTGAACAGTGCCGCCATTGTAGTCACCGCGTCTTTCTTTATTAATTACCGCTTGATAGATCGATCCTGTCGTCACACTATTAAGTCGGGACATCGATGTGTCTGTAAACCGCTCGTAGTGTCCTAAATCTAGATCCGTTTCTGCCCCATCCTTGGTGACAAAAACTTCGCCATGTTGGTAAGGACTCATGGTGCCAGGATCGACGTTAATATAGGGATCGAGCTTCAGAATTGAGACTGAGTAATTTCGCGATTTGAGCAATCGCCCCAAACTTGCCGCGACAATTCCCTTGCCAATACTCGAAACTACGCCACCAGTGACGAATACAAACTTAGTCATGCTGCTTTTGGAACTCTCTTTTTGCCGATTGCGATCGCCGACGGCTAGCCGTGCGACCACATTATTGTGGCACAGGTTGGGCGTTAGGGGTTAGAGGTTAGTAGATTAGGTGTATTCATGTTTCCAGTTATCTATTCAGACGATTTTCTTCAGCATCAGACAGGGGCATTTCATCCCGAAAAGCCTGGACGACTGACAGCGATAAAATCGGCACTAGCACAGACAGCATGGGCAAATCAGCTTGACTGGCGATCTCCTACTCCTATTAAAGAGCGATCTCCACTAACTTGGATTGAATGGGTTCATGATATTGAATATATTCGCAGAGTCGAGCAAATTAGTAGAAATGGTGGCGGATTGCTCGATCCTGATACGCCTGTTTCTCCGCAAACTTATGATATTGCCCTACTCGCAGTGAATGCCTGGATTGATGGGGTAGATATTGTCATGGGGACAGGCGAACCTACCTTTGTCCTCGCACGTCCACCGGGGCATCATGCAGAGCCATCGAACGGTATGGGGTTTTGCATTTTTAGTAACGCCGCAATTGCCGCCACCTATGCCTTAGCCAATGGTGCCGAGCGGGTAGCGATTCTCGATTGGGATGTTCATCATGGCAATGGCACCCAGACTGTAGTAGCACATCAACCCCGGATAGCTTACTGTTCGCTCCATGAGTTTCCCCATTATCCCGGCACTGGTCGATCGATCGAAACTGGAGCTTATCACAACCTGCTCAACTTACCGATGGCAGCAGGTAGTACGATTGATGACTATCAACCGCTGTTTGAGACTCAAGTGTTACCTTTTCTGCGCGAGTTTCGCCCGGACTTACTAATTGTCAGTGCCGGATATGATGCTAATTATGACGATCCATTGGCAAATATTTCGCTGAAACCGTCAGATTTTGGAATCTTTACAGATCTATGCTTGCAGCTAACGCGGAAGATTGTCTTTGGGTTAGAGGGTGGCTATGATTTTAGTTCATTAGGTAAGTCAGTCGTGGCAACGATCGAGCGTTGTTTGGATGTCTCAACACATCCATGAATTTTAACCATCAAACAGCTTAGAAGCTTTTAGATAAGCTGGGAACACAAAACTTAATCTAAAGTCATTAAAACTAACAATTGTTTATACTTTTAACTGAGTTTGGTCTTCATGTCTAACTACGTATTCCAAAAATCAATCGCAGCAACTTTAGGCATCGCGATCGCGTCTACAGGTATTTTATTTGGTATTTCTGGCCATGCACAAGACAGTATGCCTGGGAAAACTACTATGCCCAGTCCTAGTCCTACCATGATGCCCAGCCAAACGCCTAGTGGGACGATGAACAAGCCCGCAATGTCAAAGCCGGCTAAAACTCCAGCTACAGCAGCGAAAAAAATGACGATCGTTGATGTTGCTGTTAAGAGTGGATCTTTCAAGACATTAGTTGCAGCTCTTAAAGCCGCAGGTCTGGTCGAAACTTTGTCTGGTGAGGGTCCTTTCACCGTCTTTGCACCTACCGATGCTGCCTTTGCAAAACTACCTAAAGGCACTCTTCAATCTTTGCTCAAACCAGAAAACAAAGCCAAACTGACCCAAATCCTCACCTACCACGTGGTCGCTGGGGCGATTGTCTCTAAGGATATCAAATCTGGTAACGTTGCCACTGTTGAAGGTAGTGAAGTGGCTGTAAAAGTGAAAGGCAAACGGGTGATGGTAAATAATGCCAAGGTGATCAAGGCTGACATCAAAACTAGTAATGGCGTAATCCACGTTATCGATCGGGTAATTATGCCTCCTGCTAAATAGTGACTGGTAGCTAGTGGCTATGAAAAAAGGTGGGAATAATACCCACCTTTTTTCTGACGGTTACTAGGCGGCGCAAGCTAGGATACCACCATTTTCCGGTGGGACAGCAGCCAATGTGACAACCCGCGCTAAAAAATTCTTAACAAATTTCGATCGATATAAATTAAGTGTCTAGATTAATAATTATGTAAAGTTTCTTTACCACTTTTGCTTTTATTCGAGTGGATTATCTATATTAATAGCATCAGCTTAAATTGATCCCCGATATGGGATTGACCAAAACGTATCAGTTTTAGCCAGTATCCATCTAGATAGCCGGAGCCAATAAAATGCAGTTAACTCAAAATCGCACCATCTCTAAAAGCCGCTACATCGCTACAGCTAAAAGCTTCTTAATTTGGTGCTTTGCATTGACAGTCACACTGTTAGTAGTTGGGTTCCCATTGGTCGTTTTGATGGCTACTGTTGGCGCACTGATGTCAGTTGTTCTGCACCCAATCCTCCCTGTTAGCGCAGTGTTATTCGTTGCTGGTGGACTAATTGCCTTAAATATCCTCGCCGTAATGGTGGGAGCAGGAATTCTCACTGCCAAAGGAATTCACCCCCAAGACGTTCGCTGGTTGAGCTGGTTGCATGGTGATGCCGATCCTGTTAGCACTACTACCTACGCTGCATGTCCCCTTACCTGCGATCTGGACTCCTAGATTGCCCAAGGTTTGATTTTCTCGTTCGTTTATCTCACATCTTTGTTTCTAAGCTCGGCTAGTAACCGAGCTTTTTTGCGTTTATTGTTTTTCAGTCATCCAAATCTCGTTGGCGGAGCCTCTCTGCAAGAGAATCGGTCATGCGATCGATTATCCAGGCATAATAGGGTTGATAGTTAATCCCCTAATCCCATGATTCGTGTCTGTTTTACGCTCGGAACCCGCCCAGAAGCCATCAAATTAGCCCCTGTAATTCGGACATTTCAAGCGTCGAACAAGTTCACGACACAGGTAGTTTTAACTGGGCAACATCGGGAAATGGTCGCACAGGTAATGGAGATTTTTGGGTTGACAGCCGATCGAGATCTCAATATTATGCAGCATCAGCAAACCCTCACAGATATTACTCAACGCAGCCTACAGGGTTTGGAAAAGTTATTTCAGGAGATCGAACCTCAAATCGTCATCGTTCAAGGCGAC